>NZ_KI912153.1:206563-361506 GCF_000517105.1 Fischerella sp. PCC 9605
GTTCAACGTTTGAAAAAGAAGGGTCTATTAATTGAGGCTCATACTGCTCGCAGACTAATGCAGCAGGTTCCCTCCTTAGACCCATTCGACCCAAACTATCGCCGCCTACGTTATATTCGCTACGCTGATGATTGGCTGATTGGCTTCAGTGGTCCACACGAGGAAGCAGAAGAGATTAAGCGCGAAATCGGCACATTTCTCCGAGAAAATCTCAAACTTGAATTGTCCGAAACCAAAACGCTAATCTCCCACGCACGCATGGAAGCTGCTCGTTTTCTCGGTTATGACATTGTAGTGCTTAATAACAACCAAAGGCTTGATCGGCGGGGACACCGCAGTATCAATGGGCAAATTGGTTTAAGAGTACCATCAGATGTTGTAAAAAGTAAAAGCGCTCGCTTCCTACTTCACGGTAAACCGATACACCGTGCCGAATTAGTTCACGATTCTGTTTTCAGCATCGTGGCTCATTACCAGCAGGAGTTTCGAGGAATCGTAGAGTACTATCGATTGGCTTATAACTTACACCAACTAAACCGTTTGAAATGGGTAATGGAACGGTCACTAGTTCAAACCCTCGCCCATAAACTGCGTATCAGCGTTAGAACGATATACCGTCACTATCAAACCACACTTCAAACTCGTAATGGTCTATGTGTTGGACTACAAGTAACGGTTGAACGTGGAGAAGGACAAAAGCCGTTGATAGCCAACTGGGGAGGAATCTCTCTTTCGAGAAATATGAAAGCAGTCCTCAACGATTCACCCTTACAAATCATAGGTCCGAGAACAGAACTCGAACGCCGATTGTTGGCTAACACCTGTGAACTTTGCGGTTCACAAGAAAATGTCCAGGTACATCATGTTCGAGCGCTGAAGGACTTACAAAAGAAAGGGAAAACCCCACCGCCTTACTGGGTTCAAATCATGGCAGCCCGACAACGTAAAACCTTAGTCGTATGTCAGCAATGCCACATGGATATCCATGCAGGACATATAACCCAAAGAACTACCATCGACATGGAAACACTGGAAAGCCGGGTACTCTGAAAAGCGTAAGCCCGGTTTGGGGAGGGGCGGGCAGAAAAGTGCTTTAGTAACTCGCTGGTCGCCTACTCTACTTTGTGCCTTTGTGTCTTTGTGGTTCAAAAACAAATTTTATTAACCACCCTACTCTGCGAGAAGCCCTCCGGGTTCACCAGTCGCTCATGGGGGAAACCACGGCGCTCTATGTGCGGACGCAGGTTCCGCACCCGCGCCTCCCCAAGACCGCACTGCCTCCCCAAGACCGCGTTCCTCACCAAGACGGGGGCTGGACTCACCAAGACACTAAGACACCAAAGTTAATATCTCGTCTCGCTTGTTTGACAATCTGAAGAAAAAACTCTATCCTTAAAAGTGTATATACACGTAATTAGCAGAAGTGGAAACATCTCAATGTGATTTCATTCAAACAAGGTTGTGCGTTTGTGCCAATCTTCGTATGGCTACACGAGCAGTAACGCAACTTTATGACGATACTCTCAAGCCATTGGGTTTGCGTGGCACACAGTTCACTGTGCTAGCAGCTTTGATGCAGACGGGTTTAATAAAGTTGACTGACTTAACAAACGTGTTGTCTATGGATCGCACTACTCTCACACGCAACCTTAAACCCCTTGAGGAACAGGGATTGATTGAAATTACAGTTGGTGAGGATCGTCGTGAACGCCTTGTGTCACTGACTCCACAAGGTCGAGCGGTTGTGGAAGAAGCACTTCCTCTATGGGAGCAAGCCCAGACCAAAATGGTTCAGGGGTTAGGAGCAGAAGCCGCAAGTACCTTGCTTGCTCTCCTTGCCAATTCAACTCAAATTGTTCAAGGGGCTTAATTTTTTTCTCAAATATGTGTATGTACACTTTTTCCAAAAATTCTTGTATGTGTTCTGTGTTTTTTTGCCAAAAATTAGCAGAGGAAATCCAATAATGACAGACACACTCACCAAAATACCTGCCTATGTTGCAGTCGCGATCATCTTCACCGATCTTGCAGTTGGTATAGCGCTATGGCTTGGTATTACTCGAATTGTCAAGCGTCTTAATCTACCAGCAAACACACAGCGAATCACTGCGGTTCTCATGGCAGTAGTGCCAACAGCATGGTTGCTCTTAGCACCAACGCTGGCAGCTACTATGAATTCTTATGTGCCAGCTCTCCATCCTGGTGCTCCTACCATTGGTATGCTACCTCTGATTCTCATGCCTGTTGCGATCGGTTTACTGTTACTTCGTTCACGTACATGGCAAAATATTGTTGTAACAGCACCACAGCACTGGTTGATTGGGATTCAAATCTACCGAATCATTGGTATCGTATTTTTGCCATTGATGGTTTTGGATATTTTGCCTGCTTACTTTGCTATTCCAGCAGGTTATGGCGATCTAATCACTGGCTTACTTGCTCCACTAGTTGCTTATTGGGTTTGGAAACAAGGGAATGGCTGGCGCTACTTAGCAATCCTGTGGAATGCTATTGGTTTGCTAGATTTGGCGATCGCAGTAGGTATTGGTAGCGGTATTCTCTACAGCAACTTAAGTCATACTTTGTTTAATGAAAAAATTCTCGTTACTCAACCCTTCGCTTATTTTCCACTGTCGCTCATTCCGCTTTTCGTTGTTCCCATTGCAACTGTGCTGCATATATATTCACTCATCAAGCTAATTTCACAAGCACAAACCACAACAACTAAGTCTAATGCAGTTTCAGTGTTAACAACAGATGTGCAGTAATTCCCGCGCATAACCTACTTCCACAAGTATAGACTTCTTAAAAAAGTCGGGAAAAGGAAAAAGGGTAAGGGTGAAAGGTATGAAAGTATCTTTTCCCCTTTCCCCGTAAGAGTGCAAACTCATTACTTAAAATATTTTCCTTCGCGATGTCAGCTTCAGTTATACCTGAGCATAGGTTGGTAGCCAGCCACCGGGAGGAGTCAGATCCAGGATATCCGGACGCTGGGAAGCACGGCCTGATAACAAGAAAATCTCTCCCTGATAAGCCCATACCCGCAGATCTGTCCATAGGGAAATGCTTTCATGGATATTTTCAGATTGTAGGAGAAATTTTGGCACTCTTTTCTGAGCAACATAGTGTTCCCCGCGCTTGAGTAACCTATGTAGGCGCGATCGCCCCACCTGAGCACCAGTAAGTACGCCACGACCCCCAAAACCATAAAGTGGCTTAAAGAAAAACTCTTCCTTCGTGCGGGCGATCGCCTCCAAATTATCTTCTCGGATTAGGTGAGTTTCGGGCACATGGGCGCTTAGCATAGTTCGTTCTTCGGCTTGAATGCCCAACTGTTCATCGCGGTCGGGGAGAGACAAAAACTCTAGCAACCGCTTATCACTGCGGGTGGCATAGGTAAAAGGATTCGGGGCAACATAGACTCTACCCTGAGTGTAGGCGGTTCGTAGAGGAGTAAAAACCTCCGCCTGCCACAAGAAATCTGTTGAGCGGTTGACAATAAAACAGACCTCTTGCTCATCCCAAAGCAGCTGCCTGCCATCCCAGCGAATCTCCGCAGGCGAAGCGATTTCTGTTTGCCATCCCCGCTGTCGCCAGAGGTCGCGCATTAGGATCAGTTCTTGTCGAAACTTTCCTCGTTGCAGCGATTCCGCATCATCCAAAATCAGAAACAGACCATCAGGAAATTTCCCAAAAAATCTCTTGGCTTCTGCTTCCACTATGCCAGCCACTAACTCGCCCAGAGCAGAAAAATTTGGCGGTGGCTGGATGTCTGAGCGCTGTTTCAAGCCGGAAATGTCGTAGAATATCTGGTTAATTAATCCAGCAAAGAAAAGACCAGAGCCATTGTCATTGAATTCAATCAACTGCCAATCAGATGGATGTTCGGTTGGTAGGTGGAAGTCCCAAGCACTGAAAAAGCAGACCTCTGGGCGTCGATGTCTGGTAATTTCCAGGCTATCAGCAGTCACCGCCGACTGCCAGGTGAGCCGTGTTGTCACTCGGTCAAATAAGCGGATGAATTCACGAATCTCTGCCAGTAGTGATTGGGGAATTTCTTGATACCACGGGACAACGGAGAACTCACCGGGAATCTGAGGCATCCCCGCTGCTTGAAGTGCCGCAAATAGCCTTTCTTTCAGCGTTGGCATGAGCGCTTTCTGGAAGTAGTGTACGCAGCTTTTCTATGATGGCGCTTTCAATACTTATGCCTGCTAACTTGCGTTGCTAATACTATTTGAGCATAAACATTAGCGATCGCTTTTCAGAATCGAACCACAGAAGACGCAGAGGTAACAGAGGAAGAGAGGAGAGGGTTATGTCGCTCATAGATTCACAGACGAATGCCTAGAAAGTGGCTACCAAATTGTATCTATTCCTGAAGCTAGGATTTTAGTATCACGAGTGACCAGTGGCACATTTAAATGAAGTGCTGTTGCTGCAATGATTCGATCTGGCATATCTGGTATCATGTCTCTCGGAATTTTACGGAGCATTTGTGCTACACCCAAATCCAGTGGCACAATCACAAAGCCAGTATTTGACTCCGATAAAGCCTTATTGAGCAATTCCAGTGCTATTTCTGGTATTCTTCCCCTTTCTACCAAATAGATCACTTCAATTAGGGAGATTGAAGCCACATAAATTGAGTAACCAGCATCAGTTGCCCGATCAAGAGCTTCAGCAGCATTGGTAGATAAGTTTTTTGTTCCCAGTAGATACCAGATCGCTGTGTGAGTGTCTGCCACCACCCCACTCATAAAATATTTTCCCTCGGGAAATTACCCCACATTTCACCTCGTGCCTCTGCAATATCGGCTTCAGTAATTTCAATTCCTAAGTTTGCCCAGAGTCCCTTGAGACTGCGACGAGGACGCTTGGGGATTGTTTTTTGCTGCAAGAACTCAGTAAACTCCAAAACTTGCTGTTGTTTATCTGGGGGTAATGTCCGCAGCTTTTCTATGATTGCGCTTTCAATACTCATAGTTCTTAGCTTGTTATGAACTTCAATCATATACGTTTTACCTTAAATATAAAGCTTTTATAATATTTATCAAAGAAATAGTAATTATTCTATCCCAATAAATTCTGAGGACAATTCCTGTTGCTGAAGATTAGCTTAGGTTTATTATTTATTGGGGTGAGTTATGGTCAAGAGCATAAAACACAATTCCTCTCCTTTTGCATCTTGTCCTTGCTGTAATGTAAAAGTTAGGCAGTATCGCCTTGCACAACACGTATTAAAGGTTCATAAAGTTCATTTAAGAGATTTATTAATTCGTGCAAAAGTATACGATGAGCTACAGTATTGGTTTAAACAAGTAGATCAATGGTTAGATAAATATATGCCAAATTGTTATAGTTATAATGAAGTAGATATTTTAAAAGTAATGTTTGCAGAAGAGATTTTAGGATACAAATATTGTAAAATAATAGACTTTATAGATACTCATAAATATAGTGAAGAAGAATATAGAGAAAAAACTATAAAATTAAGAAAAATTTTTGATGAGTTAAAATCATGTTTAACTGGATTACAAAATTTTCATGAAATACAAGAATATAATTCAGAACGTAATATTAACTGGCATGAATGCAATAGCTACGAAACTAGGTTTGGTAAAAAATATTTAGGTTATTTGAGACGAGAATCTAAAAATAGAAGATTTGGCTCATATCCCTTACATGATGACTATAGTGAAGAATCAAATCCCGAAGGATTTACAAATCTAGATTACTAAATTAGCTTGGAACATACCGCTCTTTTATAACTCAGTGAGAGAATAAAGGAGTTAACCGTTGCAAACCCTTAAAGGGTGTCGTGCCAGCCAGGATATGCAACAAAATAACTCTTTACATAAAGAAATTTTAAGAGCTAATGTTTTGCAGATGCGATATGCAGTATTGGCTCTTGTAATAAGTTATATTCCTACCACTACTCCTTAACATTCAGCAACTTGTCTTCCTTAATCTCCAGCAGCTAAAACTTGGTCAACAGTCAGTTCTAATTCTGGAAAAGTCTGAGACCCAATGCGATCGCCACTTACAAACTCTACACCTTCGTATAGTTCCTCAATCAAAGTAAAAACGGTCACTTTGTTAATTAGCGGATCTACGACCCAATACTCTGGAATTTCCAAAACATTATACTCAACCCGCTTAGCTCGATAATCTGCGGTCTTTGTCGATTCGCTGACAACTTCCACCACCAACACCGGAGGTGGTTCGTTAAGTTCGATAACAGCCTCTCGGTTTCTCAACTCTTGCCATTGGGACAAGGGAATAACCACCACATCTGGAATTCTCGATGTGTCCCATCTGCCAGCACGAGGGGAACGAACGCCAATAACCATTTGCTTGGATGTCCAGTCCAAACCTAGCCGTCGAATTTCAGCGCGAAACAGATCGTTGAGATATTCGGCTATTGCCCCATGCTGTCCACTACCAAGACTCATGGGAACTAATTCTCCGTTGACCAGTTCGTAGCGGGTATCAGTGCCATCATCATAAGCTAGGTACTCTTCAAAGGTGAATCTTTTAGTGGGTGCTGGAGTTGTGGTCATGGCATCGCCCTTGTAGATATGCCTTTACCTGATTTTAGTCCTGTGTTCCGAATTCCACATCAAACAAGAGAACTTTAGGCAAGCATTATTCACTTTATTTATAACTTTCACGTCTGAGTAAATATCAGCAGTCCTTCCAAATTTCCTGGACACCCTTCTAGTTCCTCACAACTTCCTCAAGTTTTCCTCTTAATCTCAAAGTAGAGCCAGGGAGTTGCACAATTGCGTAAAGATTTAATATTTAGGATTTAACTTTTGATTGCCCACCCCCATACAGCAAATTCAGCAATGGTGGGTTCCACTCTACAAAATCATTTGATGTGCAATGTTAGAGCCAGAGCAGTAAAAGTCTGGCTCAATGATCCCACTGATATTACTCTCGCCAAAGTCAAAAGGCTGAGGACAATGAAAACCAGAACTTTTGCAACTATAGATGGTAATGAAGCTGCTGCCCAAGTTGTTTACAAATTAAATGAAGTCATTGCGATTTACCCAATTACTCCCTCTTCACCAATGGCTGAGTGGGCAGATGCTTGGACTGCGGAAGGCAAACCAAACATTTGGGGTAGCGTTCCTACGGTAGTACAGATGCAGAGTGAGGGCGGTGTCGCTGGTGCAGTACATGGTGCTTTGCAAACCGGTTCGCTGACCACCACATTTACAGCATCGCAGGGATTGTTGCTGATGATCCCGAATATGTACAAAATTGCCGGAGAATTAACTCCTACAGTTTTTCATGTTGCTGCGCGATCGCTCGCCGCCCAAGCCCTCTCCATTTTTGGCGATCACAGCGATGTGATGGCAACCCGTGCCACTGGTTTTGCGATGCTGTGCGCCGCCTCACCGCAAGAAGCCCATGATTTTGCTTTAATTTCTACGCGGGCAACCCTAGAATCACGGGTGCCTTTTTTACACTTCTTTGATGGCTTTAGGACTTCCCATGAAATTAACAAAATTGAACTGCTAACAGAAGAAGATTTACGCAGCTTTATCCCGGATGAGTTAATACTCGCCCATCGTTCTCGCGCCCTCACGCCCGACAAACCCGTACTGCGCGGTACGGCACAAAACCCTGATGTCTACTTCCAGGCTAGGGAAACCGTCAATCCTTATTATTTGGCTTGCCCAGACATCACCCAGAAAGTCATGGACGAATTTGCCGCCATGACTGGGCGACAGTACAAACTATTTGAATACCACGGCGATCCCGCTGCTGAAAGAGTCATAGTTCTGATGGGTTCCGGTTGCGAGGCAGTGCATGAAACCGTAGATTACTTAAACGCCCGAGGTGAGAAAGTTGGTGTGGTAAAAGTGCGGCTATATCGTCCTTTTGATGCTAAGCGGTTTGTCGCGGCTTTACCAGAAACGACAAAAGCGATCGCAGTTCTTGATCGCACCAAAGAACCAGGCGCAGCCGGCGAACCACTGTATGTGGATGTTGTTACTGCCCTTACAGAAAACCCGATGCCCAATGCCCAATACCCAATCCCCAAAATCGTTGGTGGTCGCTACGGTCTATCTTCTAAAGAGTTCACACCAGCGATGATTAAAGGCATTTTCGACAATCTTGCTGCTAGTGATCCCAAAAATCACTTCACCATCGGCATCAACGATGACATTACCCACACCAGCTTAGATTACGATCCTGACTTCAGCATTGAACCAGATAACATCGTGCGAGCCATTTTTTACGGCTTGGGTTCCGATGGCACTGTCGGAGCTAACAAAAACTCGATTAAGATTATTGGCGAAGAAACAAACAATTACGCCCAAGGCTACTTCGTCTACGACTCGAAAAAATCAGGTTCCGTTACAGTTTCCCACCTGCGCTTTGGTTCCCAACCCATCCGTTCTACTTACTTAGTGAATCAAGCCAACTTTGTCGCTTGTCACCAGTGGGGATTTCTGGAACAGTTGGATATGCTGGCTCATATCGTCCCCGGCGGTACTTTCCTGCTGAACAGTCCCTACAAACCGCAGGAAGTTTGGAGTCACTTACCGCGATTGGTGCAAGAGCAGATTATCCAGAAGCGGCTGAAGTTCTATGTAATTAACGCCTATAAAGTCGCTCGTGAAGCAGGTATGGGCGGACGGATTAACACGGTGATGCAAGTCTGCTTTTTTGCCGTATCCGGCGTTTTGCCACGAGAAGAAGCGATCGCAGAAATTAAGAAATCCATCCGCAAAACCTACGGCAAGAAAGGTACTGAAATTGTGCAAATGAACCTCAACGCCGTAGATCGGACACTGGATAATCTCTATGAAGTCCAAGTTCCCGAACTTGTCGATAGCAACATCGAACAGCGTCCAGCCGTACCCGATACTGCACCTGCTTTTGTACGGGAAGTTCTGGGTAAGATGATTGCTAAGTGTGGCGATGAACTGCCAGTGAGTGCTTTGCCTGTGGATGGTACTTATCCCACAGGCACGGCAAAATGGGAAAAACGCAACATTGCCCAAGAAATACCCGTTTGGGATCCAAATGTCTGTGTGCAGTGCGGCAAGTGCGTGATGGTGTGTCCGCACAGCGTCATCCGCAGTAAGGTTTACGAGCCGCAAGAGTTAGAAAATGCACCATCTACGTTTAAGAGTACGGATGCTAAAGACCACGATTGGAAGGATTTGAAGTTCACGATCCAAGTGGCAGCAGAAGATTGTACGGGTTGCGGTATTTGCGTAGATGTTTGTCCGGCGAAGAATAAAGCCGAACCACGCCGCAAGGCAATCAATATGGAACCGCAAATGCCATTGCGGGAACAAGAACGAGAAAATTGGCATTTCTTCTTGAGTCTTCCTAATCCTGACCGACGAGAGTTAAAGCTCAATCACATCAACCAGCAGCAGATGCAAGAGCCATTGTTTGAATTCTCTGGTGCTTGTGCTGGTTGTGGCGAGACACCGTATATTAAACTGGCGACGCAATTGTTTGGCGATCGCATGATTGTTGCTAACGCTACTGGCTGTTCTTCTATCTACGGTGGTAACTTGCCAACTACACCATGGACGCAAAACGCCGAAGGTAGGGGCCCGGCGTGGTCTAACTCGCTATTTGAAGATAACGCCGAATTTGGTTTGGGTTTCCGCATTTCGATTGACAAACAAGCAGAAATCGCGACTGGATTGCTGCAAAAATTGGCGATCGAAGTAGGTGAGGAACTGGCAAATAGCATCCTTAACGCCAAACAAAAAGACGAAGCAGATATTTGGGAACAACGGGAACGAGTAAAATTACTGAAACAACGGTTAGATGAAATTCTGGCAAATGTAGAGACGTTGCATGCAACATCTCTAAAATCCAAAATTCAAAATCTCAGATCTCTTGCCGATTACCTGGTCAAGAAGAGTATCTGGATGATTGGTGGTGACGGTTGGGCTTACGATATTGGCTTTGGTGGACTAGATCATGTCTTAGCTAGCGGACGCAACGTAAATATCCTGGTTCTTGATACTGAGGTATATTCCAACACTGGTGGGCAGATGTCCAAAGCAACGCCCAAAGCAGCAGTGGCGAAATTTGCCGCTGGTGGTAAACCCGCTACTAAAAAAGACTTAGGTTTAATGGCGATGACTTACGGAAACGTCTACGTTGCCAGCGTAGCAATGGGCGCACGAGACGAACACACGCTCAAAACGTTCCTCGAAGCGGAAGCGTATGAAGGCCCATCATTAATTATTGCCTACAGCCATTGCATCGCCCACGGTATCAACATGAGTACGGCAATGCAGAACCAAAAAGCCGCCGTAGACTCAGGTCGCTGGCTGCTATATCGGTTTAACCCTGACCGAATCAAGTTGGGTGAAAACCCACTGCAACTCGACTCTCGCACACCGAAGATTCCGGTAGAACAATCGATGTATCTTGAGAATCGCTTCAAGATGTTGACCAAGAGCAAGCCAGAAGAGGCAAAGCGGTTACTAGAGGAAGCACAGCAAGATGTGAATACTCGCTGGCAAATGTACCAATATTTGGCAGCACGGCATCTAGAGAAGTTCAATGGTCATAATGGTGAAGCCAAAAATACAGGCGATCTCAAAGATTTGGTATCTGGGTAATTGTTGAGGTTTGTAGTTAGTGCTGTCTTCACTAAAGCACCAACTACGAACTCATCAAATCAATCTTGATAGATTAGCAGTTTTGGGGAAAGACAATGGACTTAACTACTACTTATATGGGGATGACATTGCGATCGCCACTTGTGCCATCAGCATCCCCGCTTTCCGAAGATATTGATAACATCAAACGCATGGAAGACGCGGGGGCAGCAGCAGTGGTGATGCATTCGCTGTTTGAAGAACAGATTACCCTAGAACGCTATGAACTGCACCATCACCTCACCTATGGTACTGAAAGCTTCTCTGAAGCCCTGACCTATTTTCCCGAACCAGCAAACTTCCGTGTCGGGCCAGAAGAATACCTCAACCACATCCGTAAGGCGAAGGAAAAGGTAGCAATTCCTATTATTGCGAGTCTGAATGGTTCCTCTGTTGGTGGCTGGACTGACTACGCCAGACTGATCCAGCAAGCAGGAGCATCAGCAGTAGAATTAAATATTTACTACGTTCCTACTGACATAGAACTGACGAGCGAACAGATAGAGCAAACCTATATTGACATTCTCCAAGCAGTAAAAACCGCAGTTACTATTCCTGTAGCCGTCAAGCTGAGTCCGTATTTTACCAACATGGCAAATATGGCCAAGCGCTTGGATAATGCAGGGGCTGATGGTTTGGTGTTATTCAATCGCTTTTACCAACCAGATATCAATCTCGAAAACTTGGAAGTGCAACCAAATGTGCTTTTAAGCACTCCCCAGGCGATGCGTCTACCCTTGCGCTGGATTGCCATTCTTTACGATCGCATCAATGCCAGCCTAGCTGCTACCAGTGGTATCCATAACGCACGGGATGTGTTGAAGATGCTTATGGCAGGAGCAAACATTACCATGCTTTGTTCCGTACTGTTGCGGGAGGGCATCAATCACATTCGGTGTATTGAACAAGAAATGCGTACATGGATGGAAAAACACGAATACGAATCTGTACAGCTACTACAAGGGAGCATGAGCCAGAAAAACTGTCCCGATCCGAGCGCTTTTGAGCGATCGCAGTACATGAAAGCGCTGCAAACGTACAAACCAGAATGGCAGCGTATGTATGAGCCATCATCTTATTTTGGTTAGTACTGTTACTTTGCTCACAAGTTTCTCAAATTGTTTTCCTATAAAGCTCACTGTAGGACAAGAGTCGCTACCCAGCTTTAAATATTCGAGGTTTATATGTTTAAAAAGATTTTAGTTGCGTTGGATCGCTCGGAAATGAGCAAGCAGGTTTTTGAACAAGGGTTGGCTTTGGCGAAGATGACTGGAGCTAGCTTAATGCTACTGCACGTTTTATCTGTGGAAGAAGAGGGCAGTCCCTATGTGCCGATGTTTTCCAGTTTTGACTACTATTCAGGGATGTCGGAGCAAGCCTTCGAGCTTTATCAACAGCAGTTAGAAACGTGGAAAAATCAAGGTGTAGAGATATTGCAACATTTGAGCGCTCAAGCAAATACAACAGGTGTCAATACTGAATTTAGACAAATCCTTGGCAGTCCTGGTCGAGTGATTTGTGACTTAGCTGGTAATTGGGGTGCTGACCTAATTGTTATTGGGCGTCGAGGTCACTCTGGTCTGACAGAATTATTCCTTGGCAGTGTCAGTAACTACGTCCTTCACCATACTCCCTGTTCGGTTCATGTTGTGCATCTTGCCGTTAGTGCCAAAGATGGTGAAACGGTAAAAGAAACTACAAGTGCTTCCACCTCTAGTTAAGTACGGCTTTGTGTAAATCGTAGTGTTTTTAAACGCAGAGGAACGCGGAGTTTTTATGAGTTTAATTCGTAATGAATTTGGGAAATTATTTACTAAGTAAAAAGCGTATGTAAGTAAGGACTGGTTGTTACACATTGCACATCAATAAGCAAATAAAAATGAAATCCTCTCGCCCTCTCTCACTCTCTCATCCTAGTGGTGATAAACGCTTTAAGATGCTGGACGCGACGATGAAGCGTCATCAGTATCAGCAAGATGCTCTGATTGAAATTCTACATAAGGCGCAAGAACTATTTGGCTTCTTAGAGAACGATTTATTACTTTACATTGCCCACAGTCTGAAACTGCCACCCAGCCGGGTTTATGGTGTGGCTACTTTCTATCATTTGTTTTCACTCGCACCCAAGGGCAAGCATACCTGTGTGGTGTGTACGGGTACGGCTTGTTACGTCAAAGGTGCTCCGGAAATTTTGGCAAATCTGGAAAAGTCTTCCCACATTCACGCTGGAGAAACAACACCAGATGGTCAAGTATCAGTTTTAACAGCGCGATGTTTGGGTGCTTGTAGTCTTGCACCTGCTGTGGTTTTTGATGGCACAGTGTGTGGTTATCAAACCCCTGAGTCAGTCCAAGAACACATTCAAGGATGGTTGCAGGAGTAGAGCGATCGCCTCATCTCAAATCCGATTAATCACTTACTGCATCTATACCTCACTCTCCCAACTTGGGAGAGAGGATGAAGTTTTTCATGCATGGTGGTGAATTTTTTTCATCGCGACTGCCTTCTCAAATCTACAGCACACATTCAGGAAACTGCCGCTTCAATGCTGGAAATACCGGACACGGTGCTGAAGATTGTAAATTCTCTGGTTTACTCCAAGTAAAGGGTGCTTTTTGGGCAGCAGACATCCACAATAGGCGTTTTGCCCGTGTCATAGCGACGTAAAGCAAACGATACTCCTCAGCGGTTTTCAAGTATTTTGCTTGTTCCCAAGCTTGGGTAACATCCGGTAAACTCGATTGACCGTGGAGAGCGGCGCGAATTTGAGCGCGAGCAACTTCTGATAAAGTAAAATCGCCCAAAAACTGACTTTGGGGAGGAACCCAAAACCTACCAGGTATCAAGCTTTCATGAAGAAAGGGGAGAAATACGTAATCCCAGTCTAACCCTTTGGCTTTGTGCATGGTGATAATTGTCAGCTGACCGCGACGGGTATAACGGGCTTCTAAGTCTTCTGTTTCTACAGGTTCAAATCTTTCAGAGCTGACAATTTCACTGAGTACGCCCAGCATGTTTGCCATCGCGGTATTACCAGCCATCTGCAAGTTTACTCTTTCTGCAAGTTTGTCAGCGGTTGCCAGTTCTGCTTGGTCGTAATTTAATGCTAGAGCCAGGAAGGAAATTAGCTGATACAAAGGCAATTCCATCCGAGCGCGAAGTAAACTTCGACATATGTGTGCGGCTTTTTGCACTGGTTCTGGCTGGGGTGTAGACAAAGGACCGGGATACAAAAATTCTTCTGGTACAGAAGCGAGGGCGTTGAGGTCTTGAGTAGGAATTAACTGACGCTCTACAAACACTTCTAGGGCAGCTTTCAAATAGTCAGGGGAATGAGGGCGATCGCAAAATTGCAGCAATGCCAAAATTTCCTGGGGTACATGGGAGTGGCGATCGCGTTCTCCCACATCATAAAGTAAAATTTTATGCTCTTTGCATGTTGATGTCAGCGCTTCTGCCAACCACCTTCCTTGGCGGTTCTCCCTGACTAAAATCGCTGCACTGACACTAGTTGGATCTTGAGCAAATAACTGGACAATCCTCTGGGATAGCAATTCAACTGTGTGATGAATGTCACGTGGTGTGTAAATTTCCAGTCCTCTTCCCACTGGTTGCGGATTAGCATCGGGTTGGGGATCGTCGGGGTCAACAAGGCGAATTGTTTGAGGACGAAACGGTAATAGTCCTTTGTCATTAGTCATTTGTCCTTTGTTATTTACAGATGACGGATGACTAATGACTAATGACGAATAGCTATTCACCCACCCGAGAACAAAATTGGCAGCATCAATGATAATTTTGGTACTGCGACCGGCTTGATCCATTGTTGCCAGTCGTTGTTGAGTGTTGCATTCTTCGCAAAACTGGCGGAAATAGATCGGGTCTGCTGGAGTAAAGGTGGAGTTAATCGCTTGGTTGGGATCGCCAACGCGCACTAGGTTGATTTTGGATTTTGGATTACCCTGCGGAAAGCCGCTGTCGCTTCTATGGATTTTAGATGAGGAAATTTCCCCCCCTCCTCCTCTCTCCCCCTCCCCCTCTCCTTCTTCTGGGTCGGTGGCGAGAATTTCTAGTAGTTTGGTTTGTAGTGGGCTAGAATCTTGGGCTTCGTCTTCAAAAACTGCGAAAACTTGGTTTTGCTCAATTCTGCGGGCGCTGGGGTTTGCCAGAACTCGCAGGGCGGCTAAAATCATGTCATCGTAGTCAATAAATTCACGCGATCGCATCAAATTTTGATATTGCTCGTATAACCCAGCTGCAACGCTTAAGATTGCATATTTATCGGTGGTTTGTTCACTTAAGTGTCGCAAATCTTCCGGTGATATCCCAGAACTTTTTGCCTCATGAATCACGGTAGTTGCCAAGTCTGGTAATACTTCAGTTCGCAATACTGACTGACGACGCAACCTTTCTGTTTCTTCTCCGTCAAATTGGATACCTTCTAGCAAGCGAGAATAACGTCCTGGATGGCTAGCAATCCATTGTTCTACAGCAGTACGAATGAAGCGGTGACTTTGAGTAGGGGTAATTAATGTGACATTTTCTAACTGCAAACCCGATAAATCGGGATGGCGACTGGCAATGTTTAAAGCCAAACCGTGCAGCGTATGCACAACGAAACCAGTCTGAGGTAAGGATAAATTGTCACGCAAATATTTGCGGATTTTAGCTTTGATATTGGCAACAGCAGAACGAGTAAACGTCACAACCACCAACTGCCGGCGTTCAGACGAACGCGAAGAAGCTGAACGCTGATACTGACGAGCGATCGCAATAGCTGCCGCCGCTGCCATTCCCGTAGATTTACCAGCACCAGGAACAGCAGAAACAGCCAATGGCCCCGAATGCCAATCAGCCATTGGTTGCTGTCCAAGACGCAGGCTATTACGGATGCTCAAAATAGCATTTTCTCTAAGCAAAGACGAAGGTAACTGAGGATAGACTTCTATTGGATGAGATTCTTGAGGCACTGGATATGTAAAATGATTGTCTTACACTTAAAATTTTAGATTTTGGATAAAAAAAGTAGTTAGTAGATAGTGGTTAGTGGTTAGTGGGTAATCATCAACAACTGACCATTGACTAATGACCATTGACTAATGACCATTGACTAATGACTAATCGCAGATTTTCTCTACATTATCTGAGCTTAACTGGGATCATCGCAGTTGGTGCTATGCTGCGCTTTGCCAATTTGGACTTAAAACCGCTGTGGATGGATGAGGTAATTACTGCCATTTTCAGTTTAGGTAAACAATACAGTGACGTGCCTCTAGACGTAGTTTTTCCCCTAGAGCAATTGCAGGATATTTTTACTTACCAGCCTAGGGTGAGTTGTTCTCAAATTGCCCACACCATAGCTAACCAGTCTACTCATCCACCACTGTTTTTTTGCTTGATGCACACTTGGTTGGGGTGGCTAAGTCTTTTGGGAAAAGATTGGGTGATGAAATTGCGATCGCTACCTGCCTTATTTGGTGTAAGTGCGATCGCGGCTATCTACTATGTCAATCGTCTTGCTTTCTCAAAGGCGGCGGGGCTAACCGCTGCTATGTTAATGGCAATCTCGCCTTTTGCTGTTTACCTTTCTCAAGAAGCTAGGCACTACACCTTACCCATGCTGCTAATAACTTTATCTTTATTGGGATTGGTGCAAATCCAGCAAGATATTTTTCAGCGGCAAAAGCTAAGAATTTGGGTTTGGCTAGCATGGACAATTACTAATATTATCGGTCTTTATATTCACTACTTTTTTGTTCTTGCCTTCATTGCTGAAGTTGGAACATTATTTGTTTTGATGTACTATTCAACCATTTTGAGTAAAAACAATAAATTAGAAATTAAAACGCAGAGCACAGAAGAATTTTCATCTATTGATTGTGAGCAAATTTCATCGCCAATTATATTAAAGCCACGTCAAATATGGCTGGCATTAATTATATCTATCAGTGCAGTTGCCTTCAGCTTCTTGCCTTGGCTACCAGTGCTAGTAAGTAATTACGAGCGTCCAGAAACTGACTGGCTTGATCCTCCTTATCACATTGCCCCATTTTATCAAACTTTAATCAACTGGGTATTAATGGTAATTGCTCTACCTGTAGAAAAGCAGTCACTATTTATTAAAGTTATATCTGTTTTATTAATGCTTTTTTTTGCTATTTGGGTTGGTTGGCTAGTCTACAAAAAACTAAAACAAATGTGGTGTAAGCAAACAACTCATCTGAGTACAATCACACTTTTAAGTTTCTTAAGTATTATTTTATTAGAATTTTTTTTCATTGCCTATTTGTTACAAAAAGACATTACTACAGTCCCACGCTATAACTTCGTCTACTATCCTAGCTTCTGCGCGCTCATCAGTGCCAGCCTGACAAAATTTAAAAATACCTCCCAAGAAACCACTCTATCAGTTTCTACAAAACTAAAAATACCTTACGCATGTCTACAAAATTATCAACTCTCTACTATCTTAATCGTTGGCTTTATTAGTAGTATTTTTGTTATTTATAATTTGGTTTTTCTAAAACCATATGAGCCGGAAAAAGTTGCTCAAAATATGAACCAAGACCCCTCTATACCACTAATGGTTGTAGTGGGATATAAAAATTATCAGGATGTAGCATTGGGCTTGAGTTTTGCTCTGGCACTGGAAAAAGTTAGAAGTGAGAAAGTAGGAGAGTGGGAGAGTGGAGAAAAAAACCAAATTTCCAATTCCCAATTCCCAATTTCCAATTCCCAACTTCCATCTTCTGATTTTGCATTTTTCAAGCAAGCACCTGATTTTGGCTCTGTTTGGCAAAAACTTTCTCAATTGCCTCCGCCCACAACAAATCAATTAAATTTATGGGTTGTTGCTCCTGGACTTAAACGCCGAGATTATCCGCAAAAGTTGGCATTTTCACAAACTACCACTTGCACTAAAGATATGGCTCAGCATTACCGCGTTGGCATTCCCTACCAGCTGTATCGATGTGGGGGAAGAGTGGAGGAAACTACTAACCACTAACTACTAACCTCCAACTACCAACCACCAACCACTAACTATTCATCAATTTGCCAAGAATCTTTTGTAAATTCCTCATCTAGAATTTTCTTCGGTCGCACAATCACAATAATTCGCCCCAATATGGGTAATTCCGGCGCAGTTTCAAACCACTGAAAATCTAATTCTCCGGAGTTGTCTACCACAAAGTAGCTGCCAGATTCCCATTGGCGTTGGGCGCGATCGATAACGATCATGACTGGTTCTGGGGTATTTTGTGTTTGGGCTGGTAGGCGATCGCTATTGCCCAAAATCACTATCGGATCTTCTGCACTCAATACTGCTTGCCAACCCGGTAAAGGAACCCAAGCTTGCTCTCCGGCAAACTTGACCATGCGAAATGGCCCAATTTCTTCTACCAGTGGAACCGCTTGCAGGTCTTTTGGTGTTAAGGGCAGCTCTCCTACCACTGGTACAAGGCGGGGCATTTCCTCCGCTGATTCCAGTCTGTAAAAGGGCAAGGTTGGCGCAGGTCGCTTAGGCTCAACGGTAAAATCTGTGAGTAATTGTTCGATTTGTTTCCTTGCAGTTTGCGTGTGAGCAAATTTTAGACCCCTGGCAATTAAACGCGATCGCACTTGAAAATCTGAGTTTTGCCGAGCAAGTTTCCAGCATTGATAGGCAACTGCATCCCCTGGATGATTGGAAAACCCTTCTGGCAAGTTACGGAAACGTGAGAAATCCTTGACTGCCTTAGCAATTTCCCTTGCCTCGTCAGCATCAAGTTTATGTTGAAAGGTGAGTGTGGCGGTAGCAGCCCGTTCTTCTTGAGTCAGTAGGCGCAGTTCATACAAAACATCACTTCCACGCTGTGAATAATGCGACAGCACGTCTTGTGATGCTCCTACCTTTTCTATGGAATTGTAGACTTGTGCGCCGACAATGACTTGATTTTGTTGTATTGGCTCAAAGCCTGTTGCTTCAAAAATGGCTTGGGTATTGTAGCCTACTTTTTGTAAATAGGCGCAAGCTTGCCCCCATTCCACCCAATTGCCTTGTTTTTGTCGCAGCTTGAGCAGCAACTGTTGAGCTATATCATTTTGATCGTTGTCGTTGGAACTTTGAGCGTTGGGTGGTAGGTCAGTCATAATATCTCAGCAACTTCAAGGCAATGCTATTTTTCCGACTTCTGCAAGAAGTCCAGATACTTCAGTACCAAGTATCTATTTTAGGGCTGATGCTGCACTGACTCGATAGAAGAAATGTATTGGGTATTGATGATTGGGGATTGGGTACTGGGGATTGGGGAACTCGGGGGCCCCACGACCGCTCTGGGGATTAGGGGCAATGGGGATTGGGAATTGGTTTTCTTATCGATGCCCCTTGCCCGATAACCCTTGCCCCATGCCCCAGTCCCCAGTCCCTCTCAATTGCTCTAGCAGGAAGCAAAATTATGAGTTATGAATAAAAAAGACTTTTACTAATAGAATTAGCTACGTAATTACTCGTAGAAAGCAAATATTGAGAATTCCCGATTTTTCTAATTTTACTGACCAAAAGATGATTGAAGCAAAGATTACCAAAGCAGTAACAACAGCTACTAATTGAATGTTTTCAATTAGGATTGGTATGGAATATAACAAAATGGTTAACATTTAAAGGAATTTTCTATGAATAATCCCATTCCCGAACTTGATAAAATCCGTCATCAGTTGATGACTCTAGAAAAATCGAAAAAACAAAAAATTCTGGTAGTTGATGATGAGCCAGACAATCTGGATCTGTTGTATCGCACTTTCCGGCGGGATTTTCATGTCCTGAAAGCGGATAGTGGTATCAACGCCCTGCAAGTATTGGCAGCAGAAGGGGAAGTAGCCGTAATTATCTCCGATCAGCGGATGCCGGAAATGAAGGGAACTGAGTTTCTCAGCAAAACAGTACCCCAGTTCCCGAATACAGTCAGGATTATCCTTACGGGTTTTACTGATATTGAAGACCTAGTAGAAGCGATTAATGCTGGGCAAGTCTATAAGTATATTACCAAGCCTTGGGATCCTGGGGAATTGAAGGCTGTGGTGCAAAGAGCAGCGGAAACCTACGATTTACTCAAGCAACGTACAGAAGAGTTGCGTCGTGCCAATGCCCAGATGGCACTGTTGACTGTTTTAGTACAGGTTTCTCAGCAGGCCTCTAGTTTAGAGGCTATTTTAAATCCAATTGCTACAGCATTTGGTGAAAGTTTTGCAGTAGATGGGTGTATTTTACAAATAGTAGAAGATAATCACCTTGTTGCCACTCAGGGTACTTACAGTAGTGCTGGTACTGTAGAAAACTGGCTGGCGATCGATCCATTAACTAGTGAAGCGATCGCCACCGGGCAAATGCAAGTCTCAGTCAATGTTCCTAAAGATGAAAAACTTGCTGGTGTTGCCCACTACACAGATACTGGTATAGAGGCGCATTTAATTATCCCAATCACCTACGTAGGTAAAGTGTTGGCGGTGTTGTCTCTACAGTGGAAAAAACCCTGCTCTTTGAGAGAAGACGAACTTAAGCTGATTCATTTATCAGCGCAACTAGTAGCAACCGTCCTCAGTTGCACTCGCTACCATCAACCAGTCAATGTTTGATAGTCATTTGTCATTTGTCATTTGTCCAAAG
This sequence comes from Fischerella sp. PCC 9605, assembly GCF_000517105.1. GTDB lineage: Bacteria > Cyanobacteriota > Cyanobacteriia > Cyanobacteriales > Nostocaceae > PCC9605. Next base: position 226,862 of record NZ_KI912153.1, read on the forward strand.
TTAACAGTCCATTCACTCTTGACTATTTACCAATGACCATTGACCATTAACCAATGACTAATGACCAATGACCATTGACCAATGACTAACGATATTCGCAACATTTTTGACCGTATCGCCCCTGTTTATGACCAATTGAATGATTGGTTGAGCTTGGGACAACACCGAATATGGAAAGAAATGACGGTAAAATGGAGCGAAGCCAAAGCCGGAGATACTTGCTTGGATTTGTGTTGCGGTAGTGGTGATCTAGCCTTCCGGTTGGCACGGCGTGTAGGAGCAAGTGGAAAAGTGTATGGGGTAGATTTTTCACCTGCACAGTTAGAAATAGCTAAACAACGCTCTCAAAGTCAATACCCCACTCCCTCTATCACTTGGGTAGAAGCTGACGTGCTGAATTTACCCTTTGAGGACAATAGATTTGACGCCGCCACAATGGGTTATGGTTTACGAAATGTAACAGATATTCCTCGCTGTTTAAAAGAACTACACCGTGTTCTCAACAATGGAGCCAAAGCTGCGATTTTAGATTTTCATCGTCCCAAAAATTCAGCTGCTAGAACCTTTCAGCAATGGTATCTGGACAATCTCGTTGTCCCAATTGCCCAGCATTTGGGTTTAAAAGAAGAATACGCTTATATCAGTCCCAGCTTAGACCGCTTCCCCTCTGGCCAGAAACAAGTAGAAATAGCTCGTCAAGTTGGTTTTGCAGCGGCCACACACTACACCATTGCGAACGATATGATGGGAGTGCTAGTGGTAACAAAAGCTTAATAGTTATTAGTTGTTTGTTGTTCGTTGTTTGTTGTTCGTTGTTTGTTGTTCGTTGTTTGGAAAGACTACTGTACGCGCGGGTTTAGCCATGATATTTTTAGTCTTCAATGACGGGATATCTACACAAACCCGCCCCTACCAACCACCAACTACCAACAACTAACCAATGACTAATGACTAATGACTAATGACTAATGACTAATGACTATTGACTAAATGAGTTTCGATTGGTCTCATCTTTGGCTGTATGTATCTCCCCCAATCTTGGGTGGAATAATTGGCTATTTCACAAACGATATAGCCATTAAAATGTTATTTCGTCCATACCGAGCAATTTACATCGGTGGACGAAGGATTCCTTTCACCCCTGGATTGATTCCCCGCAACCAAGAACGCCTTGCGAAGAATATCTCTAATACGATTATGGGGTCGCTGCTCACACCAGAGGAATTACAAAATCTGGCGCGGCGACTCTTACAAACAGAACGCGTACAAGCGGCTATTCTTTGGTTGCTGCGAATGGCAATTGACCAAGTCAAATCCGATAAGCAGCAAAAAACTGCCAAGATTGTGGCAGGAATTTTGCGGGATTTGTTAGGAGAATCATTACCGCGTCTGTTGAAAGTTTTAGCACGACGAGAAGACTTTTTAGAAGCACAAATAAATCAAATTTTCGATCAAATATTGCTGGAATTTCAACTGAGTGAAGACCAAGCCTCTCGCCTTGCTGATTGGCTGTTAGAAGTAGTTTTACCGCCAGATGTAATTCGGTTAGCAATAATTGATTTATTGACCGATCGCACAATCCAAACTATTGATGAAAGCTTTCGGGAAAAAACCAGCGGTACTTATTGGGTAGTGGCAAATTTGTTTGGCTTACGCAACACTTTAACCCGCTTTCGGACTTATTGCTTGGATGAGAAAGAAGCAACCAATGAACGTTTGCGGGATTGGATTAAAGATTTACAAGTGCGCGATCGCATCAAGAATTTACTTCAAAGTTTAGCTTTACAAAACCTGCCCATAGGTACTGTTCGTCAATTGCGAAAGACCACACGTGAAAGCGTTCGCCAATACCTGCAAACACGCGGTGGTGAAATGCTGCAAGGATTTAGTGAGTCAGTTAACTGGGAAAATATTGCCGTATTGCTAGTTAATCGCCTTAGCAGTTCACCTGTTGTTAGTTCTTCTTTAGAAGTAGTGAGTCAAGAATTGGCTCTGATCTTAGAGCGATATTTGGAAAGAGATTTAGAAGCAATTGTTGCTCAAGTTATTCCGATTTTGTCAATTGACCAGGTGATTGTTGACCGCGTAAAATCAACTTCACCAGCTGATTTAGAAGCAGCTATTGAAGGAATTGTCAAAAATGAATTGCAAGCGATCGTGACCTTAGGCGGTGTTTTAGGTTTTATCGTTGGGTTATTTCAAGTAGTATTTATTTTCCTCAGTCAACAATAGTTTGATATTTCTGGTCTATTCGCTTCGAAAACCTATTTCAAAGCAAGCCACATCCTGCTGCTAAGTAGGTCAACATAATTAAACGTTAAATATCTTGTATTTTCTACGGGCGGGCAGGATGCTCACCCCACAAGAGCTTTAATAATAATATTATTATGGGGTGGGCTTCTAGCCGGCATTGTTTTTAGTCTATTTATGCTTTTCTACTTAGTTACCTTCAATAACTTGTTCGAGAAACAGTAGAATTAGTAAATTTGCATATGCCGCAAAGCTAGTTTGGAATCATCAAGCGTGAAAATAATGGATGATTATTTAGATAGATGAAATTATATTTCACATTATACTCTGGATAGATGTTTTCAATTGAATTTGAAACATAGGGAAAATAAAAATTTTTTTTATAAATAATTATGAGAAGGATTTAATCCAGTTTTTGAAATCACATTAATAATGTATGACGAATGAATAGGTATTTATTCTTAGCTGTTAACTCTAACCACAGAATTATTTTTTAGGAAAAAACTGCATTTTTTACTGGAAAATTTACTCTCTTAGAAAGAGGATTATCCAATTTTAACTTTCTAAATTAGACATAGATATAAGAGGGCAGCTAACAGATTGAAGAGATTCTATAATCCCCTCTTTTTGAAGAAAATAAAACGTAAAAAATGCACTGAACAGGAGATTTATTATGTCAGACACAAGTAAACGTGGATTTGCATCAATGGACGATGATAAGCAGCGTGAAATTGCCAGCAAAGGCGGAAAAGCTGCTCATGAAAAAGGAACTGCACACGAATTTACATCTGAGGAAGCTAGAGAGGCTGGCCGCAAAGGCGGAGAAACTACAAGCCAAGACCGAGAACACATGGCAGAAATCGGTCGTGAAGGTGGTAAGCAATCCCACAGAAGCGATCGCAATGAAGATGAAAACAATCAAGAGGAAGAAGGAAAGGGAACTTAAGGTGGTAGCCGCGAGCAACATGCTAAAGCAGGACAACAAAGCCACAAGAATAAATAAGTAAATCAATTTAAAGAAGTTTAACCCACACACTCCCGGTTTCTACAAGAAACCGGGTTTCTTACATAGCAGGGGCGTTGGAATAAAGCGATCGCATGATAAGTATGCGACACTACAAACGATAACCCTCAGTAGCAACGATTTTTCAACAACCATGCGCTGAAAGGATTTGACTAAATTCTGCGAACTGCGGAAGCCACAAAAGCACAGAGAAATAAAATACATGATGTCCTAGCTGTTGCTCGTATTGTCATCCGCATTCCCTGCTCATCTATGCCATCTGCTTTGCGGTTGACTTTGGGAGTTGGCGATCGCTCAGTCGAGAAAGCTGAGCCTGTTGATAATTAGTACTCCACCACACTAATTTTGATAGGTTTGTAGTGAGGGCTTTAGCCCTCATTTAAGCACGCTTGGTGCTTACTACAAACTTCCTTAGCCTGTCATCATCCTTGTGGCAAACCACTAGGGAAATAAAGATTTTCATACTTTGTTGTGCAATGAAACCACATGGAAATCTGCCTTTAAGATAGAAGCTACTTATCTTGACGATGCTGAATAGCAATCAATAGTCAGTACCCTGAAGTTGTAAAATTTTTGTTAAATTGGGCGAGCATCTATATTTATTTATAGTGTCTCCTTAGATTTAGTAAGGTACTCAGCATGACGGCAACTACTTCCAAAGCAACTTCAGCGCTTCCCAACTTTTGCGAAGGAATTCAATATTTTGGGGAAGCGTTACCGGAATTTGAAACTTATGGTGCAATACCAGCAATAGAGTCGGGAAAAGAAGCGATCGCCACTCCAGAAGATCCAGCATCTGCGTATCAAACATTACTGGCTGCTGATGCTTTGCGCTACCTGACATTGCAAATTACCGGAAGTAAAGCCTCTGGACACCCAGGCGGTTTCGCATCTCAAGCGGAAGCTTATGCGGCGTTAGTCATGCTCGGTTACAAAAATATTATTACGGAAGTGGGACACCATGCCCCCGGATTTTATAGTGCCATGTTCTTGGATCGCTCGTTAGAGGACATGGGCATATATACAGTGCAACAATTGCGCGATCGCTTTCGGGAAAGACACGGATTATTGGGACACCTTTCTGGTTACATTCCCGGCATTCTCGCACCAGCAGGCCCCTTGGGACAAGGGCAACATTTTGCGATGGCCGCTGCACTATTGCACAAAGACAAGCTGTTTCCCTTCACCGTTGGGGACGGCGGACTGGGTGAACCCTATGTAATGAGTTCGATGGCTCATTTCCACACTGCTTATCCTGGTGTTACCAACTTCTTGCCAGTGTTGGTGTGGAACGGTTACAGCCAAGAACACCATAGTATGGTTTCCATCAAAACCAACGAACAGATGATGGCATACTGGCATGGTAATGGTTTTGAAGAAGTCGTGTTAGTCGATGCCAAGGACTTTGACGACAAAAATCAACCAGGCGACTACGTTGATAGTACCGCTTTTTCCTTTGGGCAACGCCTAGCTTTTACCCAAGCTGTGTTAATGGGTGTGGATGAAGCAGCGCGTTCTGCTTTGAGTGGCAAACTAACCGTATTTATAATTAAACAACTCAAAGGCGCAGGCGTCCACGCCCGGGGTGCAAAATCTCACAACCTCTATCCCAAAGATACACTGGACGCACCCCATATTATGAATGCGTTGAAAGAACGCGCCTTACCTCTGGAAGCTTGGCAATTGGTGCGAACAAACATGGAACGCGCAGGCGGTGGCCCGGCGGCAAAAACAGTTGTCACCGAATTTGAATATCCCTTGCCAGAATTAGGCGAATTGCCTTTAGAAGAATATTCTCTGGGTGGCGATCCCAAAGTTTCCACAACAGCGATGGGACGTTTGGTGGCAAAAGTCGGACAAATAGATGAAAACTTCCTTGTCACCAACGCCGACGGTAACGAAGCATCTGGTATTAGTAACATCAACCAAGCATTAAAGATTATTCACCCAACAACTGACGACTTATACAATCAAAATCCCGGCGGACAAGTATACGAACCCTTGAGTGAAGATGCTTGTGCTGGGTTAGCAGTTGGCTTGTCGTTAATGGGTGCTAGAAGTTTGTGGTGTTCCTATGAATCTTTTGCCATCAACGGTTTACCAATTTGGCAAACAGTGACGCAAGCAATGGCAGAATTGCGGCGTCCCACTCCCTCAACAATTACATTATTCACCGCTGGCGCATTAGAACAAGGACGCAACGGTTGGACACACCAACGTCCGGAAATTGAATCTTATTTCGCTGCGATGATGCGGAATGGTAATGTCTTCCCATTATTCCCCCCTGATGCTAACAGCATTCAAGCCTGTTATGACTGGGCGCTAACAACTAAAAATAAGGGAATTGTCATTACTGCTAGTAAATCACCATTGCCAATTCGTACTACTTTCAATATGACTCGCAAAGGCTTGCGGGATGGCGCAGTAGTCTTGCAAGAAGTTCCTGGTGATAAGAAAGTAGTGTTTGCCGTTGTTGGCGACATGACATTAATTCCAGTCTTTGAAGCTGCTGCTTTCTTGGAAACAGAAGGTATCGGAGTAAAGATAATTTCTGTGATTAATCCCCGCCGTCTATATCGTCTTCACGACACAGCTTGGGATACCTGCGCTGAACCTGATGGTGGTTTTATTGATGATGAAAAATTTGCCGAAATCTTTGATGGTGATGCGCTAATTGGTGTTACTGGTGGTGCAGCGGCGATGTTAGAACCCATTATGCTGCGGAGTACCTGCAAGCGCGATACCTTTGCATGGAAGCGTGGAGAGACAACAGCAAGTGCAGGTGAGTTGATGGCGTTTAATGGTTTGACAGCGGAGGCGTTGACGAAACGAGCAATTGAGTTAGTGCATTAATAAAGTCGGGTTTTATTAACTAGAAAAATATAGATTTACCACCGCAGATGTACGCAGATAATTTCTTAGCTTATTATGCGTATATGTGCGGTTTTAATTATTAGTTTGAATTTGTAAATATATGAACATATAAAGCTTGAAAGAATTGAAATTTAGAATGAAAAAAATAATATTTGTCACTGGTGTCACAAGAATGAGAGAAGGATTCGTATGTGTCAGCGGCTTGGATGATAAAGGTAACTTCCTCAGACCAGAAATTCATTATCCTGAAAGACCGGGTATCAAGAAAGAGTTTCTTTACTTTCAAGGGCAAGCAGTAATCAAACCTCTTGCTAAAGTGGAACTAGAGTTTTTAAAACCTGTTCCAAAATCAGCATTTCATACAGAAGATTGGGAGATAGATGGTAGCATTCCACCTAAACTAGTATCTATTCCTAGTGAAAGTGAATGCTTGGCTATACTTAATAGATATACTGACTTTTCATTAGAACACGCTTTATCTGAACAATCGCGCTCTCTTGTAATTGTTAGAAGCTGTGAAGTTCCTGAAATTGCAGTTAAGCTATGGGAAGATAAGTTAAAATGTTACTTGTCATTTTATGACGAAAGTGGAGATTATCATCAACGTTTACCAGTAACAGACGCTAACTGGCTTGCAGCTTGTAAATATCTTTGGCAAACAGATAGAGAGAATATAAAATCAAGACTGAGTAAAGCATTGAAAGGTAAAGATATATTTATCAGAATTGGAGTAACACGAGAGTATAGGGGACAAGTTTGGAGGCAAGTGTCTGCTGTTTTTTCAGTACCAGATTGGTTGAAAGGAAAATGTTTTGCAGACCTGGGATATGATTTTAATGATTACGTATGAAAGGCAGAAAATATGAATAATAGTGAAATTATAATTAGTAATAATCCTGAAATAACTTTATTTAGCATAGGTCATTCCAATCATAATCTTAATTATTTCCTAGAACTTTTGAAAAGTAATGAAATAAAATGCATCATTGATGTAAGAAGTATTCCTTATAGTCGACATAATAAAATTTTTGTAAAAAATAGACTTTCTTCTGAATTATCTCGTAATGGAGTTGATTACATCTGGATGGGAGAAAGTTTAGGGGGTCGGAGAAATGATTTAGAGAACGCTATAGGCTTTAGGCAAGATGATAAATATAATTCAGATTCTAAATATATTAGTGGAGTATTAGAGCTATTGCGTATAGCACTCACTAAACCTACTGCTATAATGTGTAGCGAAGAAGATCCTCGCCGATGTCATAGACACAATATTATCGCGCATACTCTATTGTATAAACTTCCAAATAATTATCAAATTAACAACATAAAAATAACTCATATTCGAGCTAACGGAAGACTAGAAGACGCTTCCTCAATCGATATTTACTTTCAACTATCTCTATTTGATTAATAAAAAATATGGGCATTATATACACTATCGGATTTACTAAAAAAACAGCAAAGGATTTTTTTGAGATATTAAGAAAGGAAACAATAGATGTAGTGGCAGATGTCCGCCTCAACAATACTGGTCAGTTGGCAGGGTTTACCAAAAAAAATGACCTAGAGTATTTCTTGAGCCTTGTCGGTATAAGGTATGAGCATTGGACTCATTTTTCACCAACTAAAGATATGCGTGATAAGTATCACGGTACTCGAAACTGGGAAGAGTACGAAGATTCATACCGGAAGCTAATTAAAAACAGAAATATTTTAGAAAACCTTAACAAACAACTGCTGAAAAATCAAAAGATATGTTTGCTATGTTCTGAGCATACACCTGAAAAGTGCCATAGAAGAATTGCAGCGGAGATGCTAGCCAACACAGTGGAAGGCATGGAAATTATTCATTTGTAGATACTTCAAGGGAATAGTTTGAGGAAGCTTGGTCGTACTTTTATCAGCGCTATATTTATTCTAGATGATCAACTATAAAAGATTAATTAATGATGAAATTCCAAGTAATTTTCACTTACGATACAGAATATGAAGGTTACGTTGCCGAGGTTCCTAAACTTCCAGGCTGTGTAAGCCAAGGGAAGACACTAGATGAGACAATTGAAAATATCAAAGATGCCATCAGGGGACATCTTCACGTCCAAGCTAAACACGGCAATCCTTATACAAGCTAGGTTCAATAGTCAGAAGTTTTTTCTATGCAAAACTCTCAACCCACATCAAACCAACCGATAAATGCTCTCACAGTAAAAGAGTTGGAAGCTTTAATAGTCAAAATCGTTCAGAAAGTTCTCAAACAAGAAACAGAGAAGCTAGAAACTGTACAGCCAAATAATCCACCACAAGCCTTTTTAGAAACCTTTGGAACCTGGGAAGACACACGTACCACAGAAGAAATCATTGATGATATATATTCAAACCGTACTATTGCGACTGAGGAATATAGTTAGTGAAGTATTTACTAGATACTGACATGTGTATATATTGGCTTAAGGGTCGTCAGTCGGTTAGGGACAGAATTTTTGCAGTAGGATGGAGTCAGATAGGTATTTGTGTCATCACAGTTGCTGAACTATATTATGGCGCATACAATTCCAATCGAGTCGAAGAAAATTTAACTCGTGCAGAACAATTTATTCAAAATATACCTGTTATACCTTTAAACGATAACGCTCTCAAACGCTTTGGTGAATTAAAAGCTGAACTCCGCAGAATAGGACAACCAATTGCTGATTTTGATTTACTAATTGCTAGTGTTGCACTGGCAGAAAATTATGTTCTAGTAACAAACAATACTCGACACTACAACCGCATTCCTGAACTGCAACTGGAAAACTGGGCTTTACCTTAGAAACATTAAAAATACGTCATTTGTAAATAATTAGATTTTGACAAATCATTGTAGATTGGGTTTCGCTCCGTTCAACCCAACATTAACCGAAATTAGGATATTGTCAAACAGCTACAAACTATCAAACCCGGAACTACTGCATATGCAGATGCACAAAAGTTACTTGTTTCGGCACAGAAACTTCTGAAATCGTGAAATTTTTCATCAACATGTAGGGCGATCGCCAAGCTTTATCATCCACAATTAGCAGCAGCAATAGAAAACGCGATCGCCCTTATTACATAAATTCATAGCGAAATTTCTGCACCAATACTCCGCGCCCCTCTGCGTTTTAAATCCCTACTTTTTACGCAAAAAAGTGAGCGCTTAAGCACTCACTACAAACTTATATATTTGGCATCTCAAGTGAGTGCATCACTTTTTCACTAAAATATATGCCGTAGCATATTCAGGCAATTGACTAATATATCTCCCAAAATCTTTTTGATTCTTAAAAATACCTGCCAAAAAATCAAGCTGATAAAGATTGGGTAAAAATGCCCCGCCTGTATCTGCAATAACCCCCATTCTTAGGCGTTTGTTTCTACCTTGACCATACTCCATCACAATCACTCGACCTAAACCAATATTCAGAACATCTCCAGCAAAAGTCACTCCCGGCTTGATAGAAATTTTCGCATCTATCTTATATCCATACCCTTTAATAGCATCTACTTTTTTAAAATACCAATAACGCTTTTGTGCTGTTGGTTTCACTCCCCGTATATAAGGAATTCCATTGTTTCGATCCACATTAAAAAATGCCTTGGAACCATCGGTAAAATTAATCAGTATTGTTCCTTGCATCAACGCTTCTTCTAAACCTTCGCGGGTTAAATACGCAATGGGTTCAACTTTCCCAAATTCTTTACCTCCTGGTTCATATATACCTGATAAAACATCCTGTTTTGTGTATCTGGTATAGAACTTATCAGTTCTAGAGTTATCTTTTAAGCTATAAATTGCTGTATTATAAGTAGAGGTTTTCTTGCGAGAACCTGGATAGGTAAAAACAGCATACTTTGTAATCCGCAATCGTTTTTGTTCTGGATTTTGTGGTTTATAAGCAGTCCATTTGATGACTCGAAAATTAGCGTTGATAAAATTAGGGTCTTGTAAACGAGTAGCTCGATTATTAGCAATATCTTCCTTTAAGACCGCAATCATAAAATCCAAGGTTTTGAGAGTATCTTGTAAAGTAACTCCGGAAGTGCCAAGCAATCCTGTACGTAGAATATCTGGGTCTTGTTTAGCGTAGTCTTGGTAATATTTTCTTGTGTTGGAGAGAACAAATAATAAATCTTTTTGATTGAAATTAACTTTCGCAGTGGGTAGTTTTCCTGAACTGAGAACCTGACTACCATTAACGCTAAATTTATATTTTTTAAACTCATCAATAACTTTATAAGGTGTAGAAGCCGCCACCAACTCTTTGCTAGATGAAGTAGTGTTATGCTTGCCTATATTTTCATCAGATGTTTGCTGAACAGTTAAAGCATTCTGAAAACTTGTGGTGAGTACACGAACTGGTTGACTTGAGGTTTGGGAAATCTGCTGTTGAGTTTTCGACTGAGTATATAGATAGGTACTACCTAAACTGACTAGCGATACGGTAGCAAAACCTAATGTAAGGAGGAGTTTTCGGTTGAATCGGATACTCATAGGTTGGACAATAAATTATCTGACGGTGTTTTGTGTCAAAAATTCTATATTCACAGTACTTTACCTCTAAAACCTAAAATATATACAGTTATCTTGCCTCGATTCCAAACAATCAGATGAACGACAAAATCAAGCCTGACTGGGCTGGTGAAGGGTTGCTTTCTCGGTTCGTTAACTTACTAATCCAAACCAGACCGATTTACAACTTGATGAAACACCAGGCAAGGCAAGTACTTATTAAAACCGCTGAAAAGAACGGTATTCCTTGGCGCAAAAACTGCGAAACCCTAGAAGCATCGGGGGTAAAACAGCGACTAACAGAGACTGTTAACTCTAGTATTGTTTACCCCGATTACTATCAAGTGCCGTTTCATGCCTACTCTGAGGGCAATCTTTGCTGGCAAGCTGCTTTGGAAGCCCCCAGCGCTACTTACTCAATGGCATTGCGGGTATGGCCTAAAGAAAACCTGACTTGGGAAGTTGCTCACGAACGCCTAAGAGGAAGTTTTCATCAAGTTTTGGCGACTTATGGCCCGCAGCAGGTAAGGGATATCTTAGATATTGGCTGTTCAGTCGGCATTTCTACCCTAGCGCTGCACCGCTACTATCAGAAAAAGCAAAACCATCCTGTTCGCACGGTTGGTCTGGATTTGTCCCCTTATATGCTTGCTGTTGCCAAGATTCTAGATGTCAAGGGTGAAATATCTGAGTGGCTTCACGCTACAGGAGAAGATACAAGACTGCCTAACAATTCCTTTGATTTGGTAACTCTACAGTTTGTTACCCATGAACTGCCGCATTATGCCAGCAAACAAATTTTCGCTGAGGCTTTGCGACTGCTGCGACCTGGTGGTTATATCGCATTAGTAGACAATAATCCTAAATCTCCCGTCATCCAAAATTTGCCACCAGTTCTGTTTACTTTAATGAAAAGTACTGAGCCTTGGAGTGATGACTACTACATGTTTGATATAGAGGCAGCATTGCAGACAGTGGGTTTTGAGCAACCAGTTACAGTTGCCAGCGACCCTCGCCACCGCACTATTATTAGTTGCAAGCCAAAGTAAGTGTTATTTGTTGGTTGTTGGTTGTTGTTGGTTGGTTGTTAGTAGTAGCGTGACCGGGCTAATTTGATGCAATATGATTTTCTTGTGGGATAGGCGTCTCGCCTGTCCGATGCGGGCAAGATGCCCGCACCACAAAAATTTATTGCACTATTTTAAGACGGTCACGCCAGTAGAGTGCGTTACGGCATTAAGCCTAACGCACCGCCTAACAGATAAAAGGTGCGTTACGCTGTCGCGTTAACACACCCTACAACTCACCTTGACGGGCTACTACTAACTACTAACACTCACTACGAGAAATATGCTGATTAAACGAGGGTTCAATGCTATGCGATCGCCCAATTTAACATCAACAACTTCACAAAATTTTACAACCGTGCTTCTCCAAGCTGTGTCTGCATATCGAGGCGAAGGGGGCGATCGCCCTCCCGCCGCAGCAGTGGTAAATGCCTTGCTGCAAGCAGAAAAAGCTGCTAAGCAACAACGATTAACATATCCATTTGCATCTTTGCTTGGTCAATGGCGACTGTGTTTCGCCACTGGCACTCGCGATCGCAAAAAGCGAGGGGGGATTGTTTTAGGTAGGGGTTTTTATGTTCCTAAGTTTGCAGCCGCACATATTTCCTTCAGTGCTACTTCAGATCCAGCTTTGGACAGAGGAGAAATCGGCAATCAGGTTAAATTAGGCCCAGTGTTGTTGAAGCTAACAGGCCCAGCAAAATATTTAGGTAAAAAAAACTTACTGGCGTTTGACTTTACCCAGATGCAAATCAGTCTGTTTAGTCGTGTTGTTTACAATCAACAGATTCGAGGCGGAAAGACGCAAACGGAGGATTTCTACAATCAAGCGATCGCTAAACTGCCCTTTTTTGCATTTTTCTTGATTACAGAAGATTTTATTGCAGCCCGTGGGCGTGGAGGTGGGCTGGCAATTTGGATTCGAGAAAGGGTATGAGAAACTAGAGTTGTAACCATAGATGAATAACTGGGTCAATCATTTGCTAAACACCAGCATTTGATGATGAGATAAAAATAGTTTGGCTTTGGGGATTTGGGAGGAGGTCGGGTCGTGGACAGAACCACGATGAACGCGCAAAAAAATCAGGGGCAACAGGATAACATCCTTTCAAAAGACTGGTCGTGGCCTTTCTGGCCTGTTCTACCAATCTACCCATTTGGCAGGCGGCGCACACTTCGCAAAGAAGTGGTAAAAGACACTATCTGGACTTTCGACCAGTTGCAGGGCATCTTCTACGTAGTTGTGCCAATTCGCATGACCGTTGTTAAGCTCGAAGCAGGGGGACTCCTCATCTATGCACCAATTGCCCCAACCCCCGAATGCATAAGACTTGTCAAGGAATTGGTAGCGGAACACGGTGATGTTAAGTATATTATTCTGCCTACCATCTCTGGTTTAGAGCATAAAATCTTTGTCGGCCCTTTTGCCAGAAAATTTTCCAACGCCCAGGTATTTATAGCGCCGAAACAGTGGAGTTTTCCCATCAACCTGCCGCTTAGCTGGCTTGGTTTCCCCAAAAGACGCACTCAAGTACTGCCACCAAATAGCAGCGATACACCCTTTGCTAACGAATTTGATTATGCCATCCTGGGCCCCATTGAGCTTGGGCCGGGACGATTTGCAGAGGTGGCATTTTTTCACAAGCGATCGCGCACGCTGCTTGTCACAGATATAGTGCTGTCAATTCCAGAAGTACCGCCGGAAATTGTTCAACTCGACCCTTACCCCCTGCTTTTCCACGCCAAGGACGATGCATTCCATAGAGTTTTTGATACTGAAGCAAACCGCCGCAAAGGATGGCAGCGAATTTCCCTGTTTGCTTTTTACTTCCAGCCGAGTGCGTTAGAAGTGATTGGCATAGGAGAGGTATTTCGCCATGCCCTCGGAGCAACGGATCGTTCCAGGAAAGCGTATTTCGGTTTGTTTCCGTTCAAATGGAAGAATAATTGGCAGCAGTCTTTTGAAGCCCTGCGAGGGGGTGGACGCTTGTTTGTTGCACCAATTTTGCAGGCTCTTATTCTTAACCGTGCACCGAGAGAAACCATTGACTGGGCTAACAAAGTAGCAAGTTGGGATTTTCAGCGGATTATTCCCTGTCACCTCGACTCACCGATTGAGGCAACTCCCAGTCAATTCCGGCAAGCATTTGCCTTTCTTGAGAAGCAAGGAAACATTATTGAGCCTCTACCAGAGGAGGACTTTGCATATCTCAGGGGACTCTCAGAGAAATTGAGCGATCGCGGTATCACGCCACCACCCAAAGAAAAAGTGTAAGGGTTGTTAATACTTAAACAGCACTGGCAGTACAGTGTATTGTAGATGGTGTTCTGACTTTAATCAAAGCAGCGTTCAATATAGTAATGCGATTTGATTCATGAACTTACTCGTGAAGACGGGAAGGAACGGGTAACAGGAAGTGTACTGAGTTTTTTTCAAAAATCAAATAGGAATCCTATATCTAGGTTCATATTAGGAATAATGGACTACCGTGTTTTAGTAACAGGCATTTGTGTAGTAATGAGTTGGAAGATTACTTAGCATATTCTTCTTCAACAATTTTATATGTTTGTTATAATTGAACAGTTAGGAGTTGCTTCAATCAATTTTTTGTATTGAGTGCTGTCGCGTACAAAATCGAGTACAAAAACAGGAGACACACTTCAATTCTTCCTGTGTTTTTCCTCAGTTAAAGTGCCAAATCAAAGCAACTCTCAAATAATACGGCATGAATCTGTGCTGCAAGTTTTGGTACCGATTCAATTCAGTGCAATTCAGTTAAACCATTCTCATATACTGCGACTAATCTTTGTGAGGTGATACTCATGAATAGAAATCTTGGTAAATGGGATCGTGGTATTCGTCTAGTGATTGCTGCCTTCCTAGCCTATTTTGGGCTGAAAGTCTACGTGGGTTCTGCGTTAGGTATTGGGCTAACAGTAGTTGCAGCTATTCTGGCACTAACCGGTATCTTTGGGTTCTGTGCCCTTTATCGCCTGTTCGGCATCAGTACCCGTAAAGTAAATCAAACTGCACAGTCCTAACTCTCTTCGGTTAGCGTCGGAAAAGTAAATTGGGGAAAGCCTTACGAGATATTTTAGGTTGCAGCACCGGATTTGCGCCTTGTAAAGCTTTCCCTCTTTTCAACAGATGCAGAAATCTTGTTGCAAGCGATCGCTATTTAGGAGGTGAACACCTATGGACAGTAGCTTTCCATTAGAAAGCCCATCCATGTCGCGGCGACAGTTTCTCAACTTTTTAACCGGTTCTGCAGTTGCTGTGACTGTTGGTTCAGCCCTATATGTATATGGGCAAGTTTTTGTTCCACCCCAAGAAGTTAGCGATACTGGGGGTACGCTTGCCAAAGACAAGAACGGAACACCTATTCCTGCCAGCCAAATCTTAGCAGAACCACCAGGAACCCGTGCTCTGGTTGCTGGAATTGCTGGTGAACCCACCTACCTGACAGTTACTGACAACCAGGTACTCGACTCAGTTGGGATTGTCAATGACTGTACCCATCTGGGATGTACTTTTCCTTGGAACCCGTTCGATAAACAGTTCCAGTGTCCTTGTCATGGTTCTCGATTTGCCGCAGATGGAACAGTTGAACGGGGTCCAGCCAATCGCCCGCTGAAGCTAGTTCATGTCAATGTGCAGGGTGATGCGATTTGGCTCTATCCTTGGACTGAAAATGATCCTCGCACTGGCAAAACACCTTGGTGGGTTTAAGTGTAGAGTTACGCCCTTTTTCCTCACAGGTACGGAGATGTGGCTCTTCTATGGATACCTTCTAAACTAAACACGGTAGTATAAACACTACCCTTTCTTAAACCTTCAGCATAGCTGCCTTCTGTCTTTCTTCTGTCATTTAAATGCAACCACAGATAAACACAAATGCACACCGATGTTTCATTTGTGTTTATCTGTGGTTGCAAATGTGCAATATATTCAGTTTTGCCAGAGTTGCACTATGTTCTTTATAACTACATAGAATCAAGCCGTTTACGTAATTGGCTGCTAAAGGCATCTATCACAGTAACAACTATCAATAACACCAGCATCATAGTTGTGGCTTTGTTGTATTCAAAGCCGTCTATATAACTTTTCAACCGGAAGCCAATACCACCCGCTCCAACTACACCTAATACTGAAGCAGCACGAATGTTATACTCAAACATCCACAATGTATATCCCAATCCTAATGGCAGGACTTGGGGCAAAATACCGTATTGCGCTATTTGTAATCTGGATGCACCTGTAACTTGTAAAAATTCTATTGAACGAGGGTCAACTGCTTCGATCGCTTGTTGATAAAATTTAGCAAGGTAGCCAATTGTGTAGATACTCAAAGCTAAAGTACCAGCGGGTGCGCCCAGTCCAGTTGCTGCCACAAAAATTAAACCTAAAATAATTGAAGGAACAGAACGCACTGCATTTTGTAGGAAATTAGCCAACCATTGCAGCCAAAGAGGAGCAATATTGCTGGTGCTGCCAATAGCGATTGGCAAAGAAAGAATTGCGCCGAGGGTTGTTCCCCACAGAGACATCTGTACTGTCTCAATCAGTGCCTTAATTGCTATATCTAATACTTCTAGATCCGGTGGAAATAATCTGGAGATAAAGTCGATGATGTGCGGCCAACTATTCTTGATTAGTTCAAAATCAACTTGCAGACCTTGCAATGCCCAAACATAAACTAAAATTACAAGGCAGAAAATGAGTAGTCGATTCACCCAAGCAAAGCGTTTCCAGAGACTAGCAAAATGCTTCATTTTAATTGAACATGAGGGACTAAAAAATTAAAAATTAACAATTAACAATTAATTACATCTAATGTGAATTCACTCTCAGTCGGTAATGGGTAATAGGTAATGGGTAATGGGGAATAAAACTACCTCTTCCCCAATCACCAATCACCAATTACAATTTTTAATTGGTTCTAGTCCCTGACTTTAACTGTGAAAATTGAGCTTGTAGATCGTTACCAGGGCCGTCATAAACGATACGTCCAGCATCCAAGACGATCGCGCGTTGGGCATATTCTGCTGCTATACCCAGATCGTGCAAAACCGTTACAATAGTCATGCCTTGCTGGGAATGTAATTTAGATAAAGTATCCATCACTTGTTTGCAGGCCATCACATCTAAACCCGTAATGGGTTCATCAGCTAGGAGGATCTGCGGAGATTGAATTAAAGCCCTGGCGATCGCTACCCTTTGCTGTTGTCCGCCGCTGAGTTGAGTTGTTTTTTGGTAGGCTTGTTCTCTTAAACCCAACTCTTCTAAAAGTTTCAAGGCTTGACGGCGATCGCTTTTAGGAAATCCAAACAGTGTTTGCCAAGTCGTCCTTGCACCAAGACGTCCGCATAACACATTGTCAATTGCCGACAGTTGGCGAATCAGTCCCCCACCTTGAAACAACATGCTGATGTTACGCCGAATTTGTGGCAGTGTGCGAGGAGTGACTGCCACACCATTAATGTAGATGCTTCCCTGATGAAATGGCACTAACCCAACAAGCGATCGCAGCAAAGTAGACTTACCTGCGCCATTGAGTCCTAGTAAAACGACAAACTCACCCCGAAAAATCCGGCAATTGATTCCGTTGAGGATGGGACGATTTAGGGACGCAGTGTAAGCCGTTTTGACATCATGACACTCAATGACAAGCTCAGTCATAACCTGCTAGCTGTTTAATTTCCTCTCATACATGCAAAATCAGGATTTCTTTTCCGCAACTTTTAGGGCATCACGCAGCGGTTGCAAATGAGCATTATGATCAACTTCTACCAACTCAGTAGAGTTATATAAGTCGCGTAAGATTTGATTATTTTCTGGCTGATTCAATTTCAACATGGCGGTAACAATTTTATCCCGCATCTGTTGCGGTACATCATCATCAATAGCAACGCCATGTGCTGGAACTCCCGGAATTCCATGCAAAACCCGCAATTGATTCTTTTCTGTCTCAGAAACATACGGTGGAAACAGAGCATATTCTGATACTGCTGCTGCATCTGCTTGACCGCGCAGTACAGCTTGTAATGCTTTGCTGTAGTCGCCACCATATGTGACTTGAGCAAAAAACTGATCCAAGCGATCGCTATCGGGCACAAATCCTTCTTTGACTAAGACACTGACTGGGAATACAAACCCGGAAGTAGAAGTGGGGGAAGTAAAAGCCATTTTTTTGCCCCGCAGTTGTTCCAGAGTTTCTTTAGCTGAGGACTTGCTTTGGAGGGGGCTGTCTTTGCGAACAACTATTATTGAACGATAAGTTTGTTTTCCAGAGTAATTGGGACGTACTTCAGCTAAATACAACCGAGCATTTGCCAATTCTTCGGCCTTCAAAGCAGGTTTGCTACTTAAAAAAGCCACATCCACTTGATTTGCTCTCAAAGCTTCCACCGCCGCAGCATCATCGCCTATCTTTGCCTCAACTGGCATTCCTAATTCTTTAGATAAAAACTTGTTTACTGCATCCACCTTTGTTTCCAAGTCTGTGGAATCCTTGCGAGTGGGGAAGGCTATTTTTAAAGTAGTCGGTGTTGTTGTTTGCTGTACCTGTTGTGCCTCAGTTTGCTCCGGCGAGTTTTGCGCCTGTTGTTCGGTATCGACTTTGGCATTTTCAGGCTGCGTACAGCCTACCAAGTTAACAGCTAAACTCGTAAATGCTACTAATGCGACACCAGCACTCAGCACACCCTTCATACCGACTTTCATTTCTTATTCTCCGTTAGGAAGTATTATTTAGTATTTTTGCAAAATTGTTTCAATTATTGTGTTAAAACATTAGAGTTTTTGATAATAAAAGTCAAGATTATTTGTGTAAAAACTTGCAACAAGTTGACTACAGATGTAAAAATAACACTCATTAAAGCAAAAAAAGTTACCTTGGCTTGAAAGTAGTCCAACACGTGACTGTAATAAGCTGTTGCGCTTACACATTGCACTTTTTTCGTTAAGACCGTCATTAGTCCTTGGTTATTAATGACCAATGACTAACAACTAATGACGACCCTCACTAGTAATTGTGCAATTTTAAGGCGTTACAGCTTAGGAAGATTACAGAAACAGGGAATTGTATGATTGGAGAACAAGATACTAAGCCAATCTTGAAGCGATCGCAATTACAGCAAACTAATCCCGCTTACTAAGCTTATAATTCTTTTTACTATCGAAAGTGGGCGGTACTGGACTCGAACCAGTGACATCCTGCTTGTAAGGCAGGCGCTCTACCAACTGAGCTAACCGCCCGCTGCACACAAGAAATTAGTATAGCAAAGTCTCCCGCATCGCGCTAGTATTTTTGGGAAAATATTTTGAAATTTTTTTGATAACCCTCAATGCCCTCTGGTCGCACGCACGATCGCATAACTTTGTGGGCTTTGCCATTCGTCGCAGGAGTTACTTTTGTTCAGACTCACAGCGGCAACCTAACTTTGTTGGTGGCAGGTGGATTTATGTTTGGGGGGCTGATGTTTGGCCCTGACTTGGATATCTACTCCCGTCAATACCAACGCTGGGGTTTGTTGCGTTGGATTTGGATTCCTTATCAAAAAAGTCTGCGTCATCGTTCTTTCTTATCCCACGGCCCAATTATCGGCACAACGTTACGAGTGCTTTATCTAGGCAGCATAGCGGTAATAGTGGCGATAGTCGGTTTGGCGATCGCCCAAAAGTTGGGAAACCGGTCGTGGAGTTGGCAAGTGTGGAGTGAAACTGTGGGGCGATCGCTTACCAATCACAGCACCGAATTTCTGGCACTGTTTTTAGGCTTAGAACTCGGTGCAATGAGCCATTCTCTCAGTGATTGGAGTGGTTCGGCATACAAGCGCGTGCAAAAGCAGGGCATTCGCGGTTTGCTGCCGCGTGCGAAAATGAAGAAACGTAAACGTACAACAACTCAGCCGAGAAGAACCAAGACAAAGAGAGTAAGCCGGGGAGGAAAGCGATAAGTTATTCAGGCATTTCCTTAGTGCCTTGGTGTCTTGGTGGTTCAACACATAAAGTTAGTTGTTATTTTGAATTGAATATATGTCCAATCTTCAAAAATCAAATCAAACACAATTTGATGCAGATACCTTAACGGCGTTACAAGAATTAATAGATGTGGTGGCAAAATTGCGATCGCCCGATGGTGGTTGTCCGTGGGATTTGGCACAAACTCCCCAAACTTTGACACCCTATGTAATTGAAGAAGCTTATGAAGTAGTAGACGCGATTAATACTGGAGATCAACAAGCGATCGCTGAAGAATTAGGCGATTTGTTATTACAAGTTGTCTTGCAAGCGCAAATTGCCAAAGAATATGGTCAATTTTCACTTTTAGAAGTCGCCCAAAGTATTTCCCAAAAGCTAATTCGCCGTCACCCACATGTATTTGGGGATGTATCGGTGCAAAATGTGGATGAAGTGCGGCAAAACTGGGAACAAATCAAAGCAGCGGAAAAAGGTGAACCATCCCCAGAACATCAAAAATTCAGTGCGAAGCTGAGTAGCTATGCCCGCAAGCTACCACCGTTGATGGCAACGATGAAAATTTCTCAAAAGGCAGCCGCCGTTGGGTTTGAGTGGGAAAATATTGATGGGGTATGGGATAAATTTCATGAAGAATTGCGAGAGTTTCAAGAGGCATTAGCACACGAAACACCGGAACAACAACAAGCCGAATTAGGGGATTTGCTGTTTTCTGTTCTTCAGCTTGCCCGTTGGTATAATCTTGACCCCAGCGAAGCTTTGCAGGGAACAAATCAACGCTTTATTCAGCGGTTACAAAAAATGGAGGCGTCTGCTGACCGCCCCCTTAGCGATCACACTTTGGAGGAGTTAGAAGCACTTTGGCAGCAGGCGAAAGCACAACTTGCTAAAGGTGGTTAGTGGTTAGTGGATAGTGGTTAGTGGTGAAACCAACTACTAACTACTAACCACTAACTATTTACAACTTAATTGTGACTGTCTTGACTTCGGTGTAATGCTCTAGACTATACTCACCGAGTTCGCGACCCATACCAGATTGCTTGAAACCACCGAAGGGTGCGGCGGCGTCAAAGACGTGGTAGCAATTCACCCATACAGTACCAGCACGGACGTTGTTAGCGATGGCATGTGCTTTGGTAATATCCTTTGTCCACACGCCAGCAGCGAGACCATACATCGTGGTGTTGGCTAAATGAATTACCTCGTCGATGTCCTTAAACTTGATGATGCTCATCACCGGGCCGAAGATTTCCTCTTGAGCAATCTTCATGTCATTCTTGACATTGGCGAATACAGTCGGCTCAATAAAGAAACCGCGATCGCCAACTCGATGACCACCGCATAACAAATTAGCACCTTCGCGCATTCCCGACTCGATGTAGCTCATCACTTTGTTGAACTGGTCTTGGTCTACCTGCGGCCCTTGCTTGGTATTGGGATCGAAGGGATCGCCGACAACGCGCTGTCTAGCTTTTTCTACGCTCTTAGCGACAAAATCGTCGTAGCATTTTTCTTCGACGAACAGCCGCGAACCGGCATTGCAGCACTGACCTTGGTTAAAGAACAAACTGAAATGGGCTCCTTCGATGGCCATATCCATATCAGCATCGGCAAAAACGATGTTGGGACTCTTACCACCAAGTTCGAGGGTGACGCGCTTGAGATTGCTTTTGGCAGCAGCTTCCATCACGAGATGTCCAACCTCGGTTGAGCCAGTGAATGCTAATTTATCAACATCCATGTGGTGAGCGATCGCAGCTCCGGCAGTAGGGCCGTAGCCTGAGAGAATATTCACTACACCAGGTGGAAAACCAACTTCAATAATCAACTCGCCTACCCGCAGTGCTGATAACGGCGTTTGTTCGGCAGTTTTCATTACTACCGTATTACCCGTTGACAAAGCTGGGCCCAGTTTCCACGCCTGCATCAATAATGGGAAGTTCCAAGGAATAATTTGACCTACCACACCTACTGGTTCATGGCGCGTGTAGCAAAAGTACGGGCCATTGATGGGAATGGTCTTGCCTTGTACTTTGTCAGCCCAGCCTGCATAGTAGCGATAGCAAGCGATAACTAGCCTTAAGTCGCCATAAGAATCATGTAGCGGTTTACCGTTATCTAAAGTTTCTAGCCGCGCCAACTCGTCGATATTCTGCTCAATGAGATCGGCTAGCTTGTAGAGTAACTCGCCGCGACGGGTAGCAGACATCTTGCGCCATTCTCCACTGTTGAAAGCATTTCTGGCCGCTTGCACTGCTTTATCCACATCCGGGGCATCTGCTTCTGCAACATCACAGATGACTTCGCCCGTAGCGGGGTTAATCGTTTCAAACCTTTTACCGCTGACGCTTTCTACCCACTCGTTATTAATCAGCAGCTTGGTTGGACCAATTTTCACCTGTTGTTCTGGTCTGGCAGCTGTAACCATCAGGTCCTCCTTAAGCTTTTGTTAAAAAACTATCTGAAATCTAATTCAGACCGATTGAGAAATTTACCGATAATAACTTTCATGCATTAACTCTATCTTCATTTCCCAAGCAGTCTATTAATTATGTTGCTTCGCACACAGGAAGTTGTGCAATTTTATTTATATAAGTTGTAATTTATTTACATGAAATTAATATCAAAATTCCAGAAATAAAATAACTCTCTATTTTTCTAGTTTGAATTCCCAACAATCTCTCAGAAAAATCACTGAGATAATTATGTTAAATTTATTCAGGAAAGGGGGAAACTCCCCACAACAGCATAACTACTACGACAAAAGTAAAATCTACTGGAAAAACAGCTTATGAATCGTCGTGAATTTATCGGTTGGGTAGGTGTAGGGAGTTTAGCCAGTTCTCTACCTGTAGTCATTGCAGCCTGTTCTTCACAAACTAAGTCACAGCAATCTACACCTCCTACCCGCGCTGATGGTTTTCAAGAAGTTGGTGCAGTCACAGAGTTAGACAAAAACGGTCAAATTCTTAGTGAAGAAGCTGCTGCTGGTAAGGTATTGATAATTCGAGATCCAAGTGACACAAGTAAATTAATTGCCTTAAACCCCACTTGCACTCACAAAGGTTGTATTGTGGGCTGGAAAAAAGACCAAAACGCTTTAGTATGTCCATGTCATGGTTCCAAATTTGCCAATGATGGCAAAGTGATAAATGGCCCAGCACAAAAACCTCTACCCACCTACATAGCAAAGCTGGAAGGCGATGTGGTTCTGGTGAAAGCAGTCTAAGGCTAGGGACTAATGATTTACTCGCAGTCTTTTGACTAATGACCAATGACTAATGACTATCTAAGGTTGATACGATTGTAAAAAGGCAAAGATTCAGGTTCTTTTGTGACATGACTATTTCTGATGATAATTCATCAAACCTAATAGCAATAGCTAAAAAAACTCGCCTCGCAGCACTCAAGCTAGCAGTATTACCAACTGAGGCAAAAAACCAGGCTATTGAAGCGATCGCCCAAGCTTTAGAGACAGGAAAAAATGAAATTTTGCAAGCAAACGTTGCTGATTGTCAAGCAGCAGCTACTCAAGGAATTGCCAAACCACTCTATAAGCGCTTGCAGTTGGATGAACATAAGTTAAGAGATGCGATCGCAGGGGTTAGAGATGTTGGCAAACTTGCCGATCCAGTTGGTGCGGTGCAGATTCACCGCGAACTAGATACAGGCTTAATTCTCAAGCGCATAACTTGTCCATTGGGAGTTTTGGGCGTTATTTTTGAAGCGCGCCCAGAGGCGGCGATTCAAATTGCGGCTTTAGCGATCAAGTCAGGAAATGGCGTTATTCTTAAAGGTGGCAAAGAAGCAATTCGTTCTTGTGAAGCGATAGTAAAAGCAATTAAACAGGGATTGTCTCAAACTGCTGTTCACCCAGATGTAGTGCAGTTACTGACAACCAGAGAAGAAACTATAGAACTTTTGAACCTAGATAAATATGTAGATTTAATTATTCCCAGAGGTTCTAATTCTTTTGTACGATTTGTGCAGGAAAATACCCGTATTCCTGTCTTAGGTCATGCTGATGGTATTTGTCATCTTTATGTAGATAAAGCCGCTGATATTGACAAAGCAGTGACAATTACTGTTGATGCAAAAATACAATATCCTGCTGCTTGCAATGCTATTGAAACTTTGCTAGTTCATGGCGATATTGCCGCAACTTTTCTACCAAAGGTTGCAGAGGCTTTGCAAGCACAAAATGTAGAATTAAGAGGCGATGAACGCAGCCGTGAGATTTTACAAAATATCACGCCAGTCATAGAAAAAGACTGGGAAACCGAGTACAGCGATTTGATATTGGCGATTAAGATTGTGGATTCGTTGGAAGAAGCGATCGCCCACATTAACGATTATGGTTCCAAACATACCGATGCGATCGTCACTGAAGATGCAGAGGCGGCTAAAACTTTCCTAGCGCTGGTGAATGCCGCAGGAGTATATCACAACTGTTCTACCCGCTTTGCAGATGGTTTCCGCTACGGTTTCGGTGCAGAAGTTGGAATTAGCACTCAACAAATGCCTCCCCGCGGCCCTGTTGGTTTGGAAGGGTTGGTGACATATAAATATCAATTAACTGGTGATGGCCATGTTGTTGCCACATACACGGGTGTGAATGCGAAATCCTTTAATCACAAGGATTATGTGTAAAAAATTCCCCACCCAAATGTAAGCGTTAGGAAAATACTAGATGACACCAGAAAACTGTTTGACAAATCCCCGACTTCTGGTGAAAGTCGGGGATCTGTGTGGTTAGTGGTTAAAACCAACCACTAACTACTAACTACTAACTACTAACAAACATTAACCTTTGGTAGCCGCCATTTGCTCAAAAGAACGCAACAGTAATTTTCGTCCCAGTTCGATGTCTTTTGGTGCACATTGCCAATCTGGGTGGGCTGTCATTAACAAACTATCCAAAGTTTCTTGATCGAATAAATGCCAAACGAGAGCATTATTGATTTCTGCTTCTACGGCATAGCAATTAGAACCGATACAGTGAATAGTAAAAGTACTGGCTACTCTTGCCAGGGTCATTTGTTCTCCTGGCTGTAGTGAACGAAATTGCTGGATAGCTTGTTTCAACTCGCTCTTAGAAGACACGACTAACCCAGGAAGCGCTACTGTGAGATTTTTGTCTCCATTTACCATAATCCAGTAGTTACGACTGGGGTCGATTCCTTCTAACCAAGGTAATTCATCATCAAGGCGATAGCGTGGTGACAAACAAAACGAGGCTACCATAGGCGAATCTCTGACTTGGTTGTGCAATACTTCATCAGACTTAGTACCGCACACTAGGTTACAGTCTATGCTGTTTACCTGCGGTCAGCGGCACCCTTTTGGAACACTTGCGATCGCGTCCTTACTTTCTGCAACAAGATGTTACAGTGCAAAGCAGACTCCTAGGTAAATATTGTTAGGAGCCTTACTTCGCCAAATTAGTAGGAGGCTAGCTATATGTTTCAATTTTTAATTAATCTCAGCAGTAAATCAAATATATTTAGCAAAAGTTATTATTTTAATTAACATTTTTTAATATTGAAAACAGTAAAAACTAATGTAACGATCCGGAAATTAAGAATGTTTTCTTCTCTATGGCATAACAAATGGTTATTGCTATAGGTCGAATCAAAAAAGAGTGGATGTATATTGTTTAACACAATATCTTCCACCCGTATAGTTATGCAGTTCAGTACATTTCTATCAACAAAAGTATGATTTTACTCAGGTTTGTCAGGCTTGAGTTACATCTTCTTGACTTAATTGCTGTTCAACATTACTGATAGCAGCATTTAGACCAGCAAGTCTTGTTTCTAAATCATCTCTTATTGCCTTGAGGAATCTCAGTTTACGTTGCAGCTGAGTTCTCCGAGAAAAAGAATCATCACTATAGCAAGAGTTATACCAAAAGAAGGGAAACATAGTTGACCTTTCCAAATCAAACCCTATTTAAATTTTGGCGAAATTATTTTCAAAAGAGGGGAAAGCAGATGGGAGGATAACCGATCTATGTTTGTTGGTTGTTCGTGGTTGGTTGTTGGTGGTAATTAATGAGTTTTTCCACCTTCTGGCTTCTGCCTTCTTCTAGCGAACTCCTACGAACCCAGCCTGTTCAATCGCCTTTTGTCCTTGGTCGGTAAGTAAAAGTTTGGCATAGGCTTCACCAGCTTGCTGTTCTTGACCATTGTTTTGTTTAACGATCACAAACAGGTTAGTGGTAATGGGATAACTGCCATTTTTGATTGCTTCAGTATTAATCTGGTTACGCTGACGTGGACATTGCTCAGGTGTTACTAGTGGTTCCTGGTAAAGCGGAATTAGCTCAGTAGAAGTACGACCCAACGGTAAAGGCTTTACACTACATTGAGGAACTACAGCACGAGCAGAAGCGTAATACACACCCCCAGGGGTATTACTGACTTGGCGTAGTGCTTCTGTAGTGGAAGACACATACTTGACATTAGTCCCAAGTTGTCTATTTGAGCCTTCGTTGGTAGAGAATATTACTGCGTCTGCCTTTTCTAGACGTTGAGAGAAAGGGGTGATGGGTAAGTCTGGGCCACCTACCTGTTTCCAGTTGGTAATCTGCCCCAAATAAATCTGCTGCAACTGATCAACAGTTAAGCCTGGCAGATTCAGTGATGGGTTGACCGCCACTGCTATGCCATCAACGCCAACCTGACGTTGTTCAAGTCTAAAGCCTCGCTGTTTGGCTAGGGTGCGTTCTTCCTCTGTGAGGGGACGGGAAGACTGAGCGAAATCTAATTTCCCGTCAAGCAACATGCGTATGCCTGAGCTAGAATCAGGACTGCCGTTTGTGGGATCTTGGTAGCGCAACTGTAATTCTGGGCGATCGCTCTGAATCTGCGCATCTACCAATTGGCGGATCGGTGCCCAGGCTGTACTACCACCATAGTTGACCGAGGCAACTGGAACATTATCGACACTCTCAAAGTTAGACACAACACGTGAGGTAGTATCTGAACTTTGACCAGAATCAGAAACAGCACTCTTGCGAACTAACGTGTATGGTCTTAACAGCCACCATGCTATTCCACCAAGAACCAAAATAGTCAATACTTTGCCAATTAGCAAACCTCTCAGAAAGAGTGCAAATTCTCCGTCAATTACGAGTCTTCTTCTGTTTGTATTGTCCATATGATTGCTGTGTCAATTTCAGTTATGAAGCACTTATTTATCGCCATAAATGATTTGGTAGATGCAAATTAATTGCAAATCATTTCACGTTTGATTTGACTAGTTGTAAAATTATGTAACCTATTACGAACTGGTTCAAAAAACTGTTGTATGAACCTGAGTGATTGAGGAGGTTGGCTTGGGTTTAAAATACTTGTTTGCAAAAAAAGATAGAGAAAAAATATTACTAGCAAACTCGTGCTAGCACCAAAGCCCATTCCCAGCCACAAAATGGTTTTCTTATAGAGCACAGAATCATGATTATGAGTGATTCTATCTTTAACAACAGGTAGTGAAGACAGCTGCCTAGCAGAAATCAGCGCCTGCAAAGCTTCTGCTGCTGATTGGTAACGCTGGCTAAAGCGATCGCGAACCATTGTATCTAAGACATTTGCGAGGCTGTTACTTACCCTTACCTTGTCGCGCCAGATAATTTCTCTTGTATTAGGATCTTTTGGTATTTGGTCAGGTTTTAAGCCTGTCAAAGCTTGAATACCAATCATGCCAATTGCATAGACATCGCTGCAAAGTTTTGGCTTACCTTTGCTTTGTTCGCTTGGCATATAACCAGGAGTGCCAACTGCAACTGTTACGCTAGTTTGTCCTTGCTCGTTAACTTCTAAAGCACCGATTTTTTTAATACTTCCAAAATCAATTAGCACAATCCTCCCATCACTATGTCGCCGCATTAAATTTTGTGGCTTAATATCCCGATGAATTATGTTATTTTGGTGGACAAAAACCACTACTTCTAGAATTTCCTGTAATAAGTTAAAGACAGCATCCTCTCTCAGACATATGCCTGAAAAAATTTCTTTGGTTATGTCATGACCGTCAATAAATTCTTGGACTAAATAAAAATCTCCCTTTTCATCAAAATGGGCAAATAATCGCGGAATTTGGTCGTGGTCATCACCCAGTTGATATAAAACTTCTGCTTCCCGAGCAAATAAGCTTTTAGCAATTGGCACATAATCTGGATTGAGACCTTTGGGTTTGAAATGTTTAACTACACAATAAGGTTGCCCAGGTAAATCTAGATCGACAGCCAAGTAGGTATCGCCAGAACCTCCGCTCCCTAAAAGTTTAATTATTTTGTAGCGATTCCGAAGCGTTATCCCGATGAGAGGGAGAAGGTGCTGTCTCATAGCTTGCATTCTGAATGCGAGATTACTGAGCAGTAATTGGTAATAATTAATTCGTAATTGGTAAAACCATACAGACAAATACAGCCCAATCTAAAGACGATGCTGGGCAATTTTTGTTTCGTAGTAAATAAGTTTGATAAACTTATCCTTAATTTATAAATACGAATTGCAAATTATACAGTCGATACCTTTTTAGGCATCTTAATCTCAATAATTTTAATATAGTACAAACTAAATTTAAACCCATACCTTAAGTAAATTTAACACCAACTCCATAGCAAAAATAACAGTTCAGTTTGCTTATAGCACAAAGCACTTGTGAAAAGGAGCCAGACACATGGGACTGGCGCCCTACTGAAGGCAAAAAGTACCGCGGCGTATGACTTTGCTATCAATGACTGTAAAAAAAATCAGTAATTAAAGCTTATACGTACGTACTCATTCGGAAGGCTTATCACCTGTTTCTTTCATCTCAATGTTCAGATTGGGTAATCCCTCTAGTTTTTCTAGAGGTGAAACTTCTTCTGTCAGAGGCACAAAAACTTTTAAACTTGCTGGCAAGCACTTAATCTCTACAGGAGTTTTTCCTAAAAGTTCACCATCAACAACAACTTTTTGAGGTGGGTCAGTTGTAATTTTGAACTGTTTGGCTCGTAAGTAACCAATATCACTTCTTTCCACAGCCTCACCCGTAGAAGCAGTTTGAAACAGATGAAAGGTAGCCGCGATCGCTGCTGCTTTATTTACCGGAGCTACTATGGTTAAATCTAGCAATCCATCATCTGCGATGATTCCCGCCGGCCCCTGTGCTAAAACAGAGGTTGGAGGTGCGGCATTCGCTACTGTTACTGCTGCTGCGGAAGTTTTAATAACCTTGTCTTCAGTTTCAATTTCTACGTCAAATGACTGCAATTGCCGCAATTGTTGGAATCCGGCGATGATGTAGGCCAAGACACCAAAACGATTTTTTGCTTCCCGGTCTGCTTTTTCCACAGTTTCAGCTTCAAAGCCAATACCTGCCAGCAATACCATTGGATAGCCGTTACAATCAGCAGTATCCACAATCCGAGTACCACCCTGTAAAATTGTTTCGCAGGCGGCTTCAATGGTGTCAGGAATTCCTAAAGCTGTGGCAAAGGCGTTGGCTGTTCCCCGAGAAATAATACCAAACGGAATATCACTACCCACCACAGCAGCCGCAGCAGATGACAGAGTGCCATCTCCTCCGGAAACAATAATGGCTTCTACTCCCCTTTCCACTGCGGCACGGGCCAGTTCATCGGCACCAATTTCTTCAGTAGTGAAGTGGATATCTAGATCAATTTCCGGCTCTAAGATTTCCTGAATCTTTGCCAAATCTTGCTCTGAGTCACCTTGACCCGCAACTGGATTAAAGATGAGGCAGGCTGAACGTTTCATATAGTGAAATAGTTTAATTATTAAAGTCCCCTACTTAATTATTAACGTAAGTAGCCTTCATGAACTGCGTACACCAGCAGGCATGAAGGCTAATTATCTGTTCGGCTTAGTATGAACAGCACCTGGTCAAGAGTAACTGGTTTACCCTACCCGCATTCAACAAGTAGAAGCAGAAGTTAGTTTGTGAAAGCGCCACACAAAAATCACTCCTGCGATCGCCACTCCAATCGACTGTCCTATCCACAATCCAACACCCCCAATATCAAAGTAAAATCCCAGCAGATAGCCACTGGTCAACCCTACACCCCAAAATGCCAGTAAACTTAGCAGCATCGGTATACGTGTATCTTGAAGTCCATATAATGCGCCCATTGCTGTCTTTTGTACACCATCCAACAGTTGAGCCAAGGCTGCAATCATGAGCATTGGCACTGCCAGTTTTAGTACGTTGGCATTTTCTGGATTATGAATATCCAAAAATATTCCAACCACTTGCTGGGGATACGCAAGCAGTATGATTCCTGTTAGTGTCATAAATACTACCGCCATCGATATACTGACATACCCCGCCCGTCTCGCACCCTCAAGGCTTTGCTGTCCCAGCCACACACCGACTCTAGCAGTCGTAGCAAAAGACATACCTAGAGGCACCATAAAAATCACGACAATAGTTTGAAAGACGATCTGGTGTGCCGCCAACACTTCGGTTCCCAACAAGCCCATAAAGTAAGTAATAACCGTGAACAGCCCATACTCCAAGGCAATAGTTACTGCAATCGGTATCCCAATCCACACCAACTTCTGGAGAATTTGCGGTGTCAGCCGATGTAAACCTTGCAAGAATCGGTAATCCTTCAGTTGCTGATGTTTGAGCGTGTAGCCAAGCAAAATCAGGAACATAACCCAGAAACTGAGGCCACTTGCCAAGCCCAACCCCGCCAGTTCCATCCGTGGAAATCCAAACTTGCCAAATCCTAAAACGTAATTGCCTATGACATTAACGAGCGTTCCCACAATGACAATTGCCATCACCGGACGGGCTTGAGAGAGTGCAGAGACATAGCTTCTTAGCATGGCAAACCCCAAAGCTGGGAAAATTCCCCACAAAATGAAGTCTAAATATCTATCTGCTAGCGCCACAGTCTGTTGTGCTTGCCCAAGCTGAATCATTACCGAATCCAGATGCCCAATCAAAAACATCATGGGGATGCCAAAAAGCAGCGAGAGCCATAGCCCTTGACGTGCAATCTGCTCGATTTGCGTTTTTCTACCTGCCCCGTAAGCCTCCGCAACCAACGGACTCACTGCCATGACAACGCCGCCTATAGTATTTAGCAAAAGCTGAAAGGTAGTTGATGCTAATCCACCTGCTGCCAAGGTTTCCTGTCCCAAATGCCCCATGATCAGAGTATCTGCAAATCCTACAGCAGCTTGGGCAACTTGAGCACTTGCTAAAGGAATAGCGAGTTTGAAGAATTCCTGGATTTCTCTTCGGATATTCGAATTAGCAAACGTTTTAGTGGCCATTAAAGTGCCTCTTTGCTGTAAATTTGGTTCATGGCTTAAAATTTAAGAAAATTTAATGATTTCGGACTACTCAAACCTTGCGCGACTCTCAGAATCTTGCGGCAAGTTTTGAGTCTGAAAAGGCTCTCATCCCAAAAGCCCTGAAACTTCAGTGTATAGAAAGCCGGATCGCCAGATGCAAGCATTAGCACTCCCATCTACAAAGATGGTTCATCTGCCAAAAAACGGACTCCATCCTCCAATCTGTTCCAGTGAACCCCAGGGTTGGAAAAACATTGTGGTCGAAGAATTTTGCCAACCTCCGGGACAGGAGACGTACCAAAGTCAAACAGAGCACACGATCTGCATATCTCTAAACAATCGTCCGTCTCGCCTGTCACAAGTGATGGGCGATCGCCGCTATACTGGTCTTTTCACTCAAGGTGATATTGCCATCGCTCCTGCTGGACAGTTGTTCTTCTGCCGATGGAGTGAACAGGACAAATACCTGCGTATCCGGATTGCCTCGCAGTTTCTCCAACAAGTTGCCCAAGAAGCCTTTGAAATTAATTGCGATGGCGCAGAACTGTTGTCAGAGTTTCGAGTCCGGAATCCCCAAATTGAGACGATCGGCATGATGCTCCTGACGGAACTTAAGAATGGAGGGCTAGCAGGACAGCTTTATGTTGAATCGCTGACGAATGTGCTAACCGTGCATTTGCTCAGGAATTATTCTGCCGTCCAACCTTATGTTGCTTCACATAATGGGAAACTAAGCGATCGCCAGCTAATTCAAGTGACTGATTACATCAACGATCATCTGGCTCAAGACATCAAACTATCTGACTTAGCTAAATTGCTAGGAATGAGCCAATTTCACTTCAGCCGGCTCTTCAAGCAATCAATCGGAGTAGCACCTCACCAATATGTGCTTCAGCAACGGCTAGAACGGGCAAAGCAGTTACTTCAAGAAACAGAACTACCAGTAATGGAAATTGCTATGTTGTCTGGCTTCAGTAGTCATAGCCATCTAGGTAAATGGATTCGACAACATACAGGAATGACTCCAAAAGCCTACCGATTAAAAGGGAAGAGGGAATAGAGAACTCTTAACAGGGAAATCCCCTCCTCGCGAGTACCTGTACAACCAGTCCCCTTTACTATGTAAAGATACGTAAAGCCAGAAAAATAAACTTAATGGCGATCGCCAGAGTGCAACACCGAAGCGTCACCCACTGCGGTAGTCTAGATGAAGTGAATTTATCTCTCCCCTTTGACATACTGCTTTATGACATCAGTGGTTTCCAGTCCGAGCCGTACAATCCGCATTGGTTCTCGCAAAAGCCAACTCGCTCTGATTCAAACTTATTGGGTACAAGAACAACTCCAAAAAAGCTTTCCAGATATTTCTTTTGAAGTCCATACCATGTCCACTCACGGCGACAAAATCTTGGATGTGGCTTTAGCCAAGATTGGTGATAAGGGACTGTTTACTAAAGAACTCGAACTGGGAATGATTAATCAGGAAATTGACTTTGCTGTTCATTCTCTCAAGGATTTGCCCACTCGCTTGCCAGAGGGTTTAGCCTTAGCAGCCATCACAGAACGAGAAAATCCCGCCGATGCTTTAGTGGTGCATGAAAAGCACAAAGACAAGCAAATCGATACCCTACCAGCAGGTGCGGTAATTGGTACATCATCCCTGCGCCGACTGGCACAATTGCGGCATCACTTCCCCCACTTTACCTTTAAAGATGTGCGTGGCAATTTGAACACGCGCATGGCAAAGCTAGATGCGGGTGAGTACGATGCTTTGATTTTGGCGGTAGCTGGGTTGCAGCGTTTAGGAATGGGCGATCGCATTCATCAAGTTCTGCCAAAAGAAATTTCTTTGCACGCCGTCGGACAAGGCGCATTAGGTATTGAATGCCGTGCCGAAGATACAGAATTGATATCGCTCCTCAAAGCAATTGAACATCCCGAAACACGCGATCGCTGTTTGGCAGAACGCGCTTTCTTGCGGGAACTAGAAGGTGGCTGTCAAGTACCCATTGGTGTAAATACTGAAATTAATGGTAAGAATTTAACGCTAACAGGTATAGTTGCCAGCGTGGATGGTCAAAAGCTCGTCAAAGATACGATCGCAGGCTCTACCAAAGATGCTGAAAAGCTGGGTATAGAGCTAGCACAGCGCTTGCGCGAACAAGGAGCGCAGGAAATTTTGGATCAAATCTTTGCCGAGATCCAGCGTGGTTCTTGAGGTTTGCTACCAGCAAATGTGATGATATTTTAAGAAAGATTTCAGTTGCTCGGCAGGTCTACCAGACGCGATGTTTTGCGCTTGGCAGTTTTGCAGGGAAAGATTGAACACCTAGGCAGAATCGGGAAACATAAATTACCATGCGGATTCTTTTTGTTGCAGCAGAAGCAGCTCCCATTGCGAAAGTTGGTGGAATGGGTGATGTAGTCGGAGCATTACCGAAAATCCTGAGACAAATGGGTCATGATGTGCGAATTTTCATGCCTTACTACGGCTTCCTGCCAGACAAAATGGAAATTCCTAAAGACTGGATTTGGCAGGGATATGCAATGTTCCAGGACTTTACTGTTTACGAAACGATTCTGCCTGGTACTGATGTTCCCTTGTACTTATTTGGACATCTGGCTTTTGGGGGTCGCAACATTTACTCTGGAGAAGATGAACATTGGCGGTTCACATTGTTTGCCAATGGTGCAGCCGAGTTTTGCTGGAATTACTGGAAGCCGGAAATTGTCCACTGTCACGACTGGCATACAGGCATGATTCCCGTCTGGATGCATCAGTCTCCTGATATTACCAGCGTTTTTACGATTCATAACCTTGCTTATCAGGGCCCGTGGCGTTGGTATTTGGAAAAAATTACCTGGTGTCCCTGGTATATGCAAGGACACAACACAATGGCAGCAGCTGTGCAGTTTGCTGACAGGGTGACTACAGTTTCCCCGACTTATGCCCAACAAATCAAGACTCCTGCCTACGGCGAACAGCTAGAAGGGTTGATGTCCTTTATTAGCGGTAAGCTATCAGGTATTCTCAATGGCATCGATACAGAAGTTTACAATCCAGCAACTGACAAATACATTGCCCAAAACTTCACCGCCGATACCTTAGAGAAACGCAAAGCCAACAAAATTGCTTTGCAAGAAGAAGTGGGATTAGAAGTTAACTCTAATGCCTTTTTGATTGGTATGGTGACGCGGTTGGTAGAACAAAAAGGCATCGATTTGGTGTTGAATATTTTGGATCGGTTCATGTCATATACCGATGCCCAGTTTATAGTGTTGGGGACGGGCGATCGCTACTACGAAAGCCAGCTGTGGCAATTGGCATCCCGCTTCCCTGGACGTATGAAAACTTATCTACTTTACAACGATCCGCTGGCTCGTCGCATTTATGCCGGGTCTGATGCTTTCTTGATGCCCAGCCGTTTTGAACCTTGCGGTATTAGCCAAATGCTGGCTTTGCGCTACGGTTGTATCCCCATTGTCCGCCGTACAGGGGGATTAGTTGACACCGTATTCCACCACGATCCGATGAATCATACTGGTACTGGTTATTCTTTTGACCGCTATGAACCGTTGGATCTGTTCACCTGTATGGTGCGGGCTTGGGAAGGCTTCCGCTATAAGGATTATTGGCAGAAGCTACAAAAACGCGGTATGAGTCAAGATTTCAGTTGGTATCGGTCTGCTAAGCAGTATGTGAAGCTGTATCGGTCGATTTTTGGCTTACCTGAAGAAGACGAGCAGCCTTCGCCAGAACAACCAGATTTAGTGTTGAAGTCCTAGACTCGCTTTATTTGTGTGGGGAGGTATAAGTAGAGCTTTGCGTCAAATCATAGCTTTTTTTAAACGCAGAGGAACGCAGAGGAACCGCAGAGGGGCGCAGAGTTTTTCTAATTTTAATTCGTTACGAATTTGGACAATATTGTACTAGGTTTGTAGCAGGCATTACCCTTATGGCAAGCTGCTACACTTCTAAAGTTGACATTCCTATCGTTCTGGCTAGTGCAGAGCAGTGGGAGTGTCAATTATAGTTATAGTGATGGGTTTTACCCCTTGGCAAATATCTAATACTAACTATTACCATCTACATCGATTTAAAGTTTTTTACGGAATGTATTCAGAGAATGAGATGACTTTGTGCAATACGCCAGAGGATGGCGATCGCATCAAGATTAAATATAACTAATGAAAATGGGAATAATAAGTTAAAGCAGAGATTTGTGACTTTTTTACTGAATTTGCGAAATTTCAATTGCTAATACTGTAGCAGCAACATAAAAGGCATAATTATTCAAGCAAAGAGCTAATGAGCATAAATAGCTACCGCCGAATCGTAATCGGGGATGTGCATGGTCACTATGAAGGTTTAATGAGATTGCTGGAGGCAATTGCCCCTAAATCGGACGACCAAGTCTATTTTTTAGGAGACTTAATTGATCGTGGACCCCAAAGCGCTCAAGTAGTTAACTTTGTGAAAGAGAGTTCCTATCAGTGTTTGTTAGGAAATCACGAGCAAATGTTATTAAATATTCTCACCAAACGTATTCCTACGCAAACGGTACAATCATGGTTATACAGTGGGGGGCAGGCAACAGTGGCCAGCTACCAAGAAGCTACTATTCCTCACGATCATCTTGAATGGTTAAATAATTTACCTGCATATATAGATTTAGGGGATGTTTGGTTAGTTCACGCTGGTGTTGATCCCTCAATTCCCTTGACACAACAAACGGCCAATCAATTTTGCTGGGTGCGAGACGAATTTCATGGTATTGAGCAGCCCTACTTTACTGATAAGTTGATCATCATCGGTCACACTATCACTTTCACTTTACCTGGCGTATACCCTGGAAAATTGGCTCAAGGACAAGGATGGCTTGACATAGATACAGGTGCTTATCATCCCCGTAGTGGCTGGTTAACTGGATTAGATATTACAAACGGCATAGTTTATCAAGTGAATGTTCTTAATAAATCTATTCGCATCATGCCTTTAGAAGAGGCGGTGACAAATATTAATCCAGAGCAAATTTACTTTGGTCGCCGTAATCGCTGTTTTGCATAATTCCCATTAAATATATTTAATATCAAGTTCGCTTAATTACTTATAATTCAAAATTCTCCACGTCTGTGTGTCACTGCGTCAGCCCTGATTATAAGTGTTCGCTCGAACCTGATATGAGCTGGGGTTAAAGAGAAAACCCCAATCCAAAATTTAAAAGATTTTTAAGACCTCAGTAATGCTTGGATATTAGCCTTATAAGCAGCATTATCTAATCCGTTATTTCCATTGCTAGGTTGAGTATTAATAGCACGCTTAATAGCATCAATGCGATCGCCAGTTGCTGGGTGAGTACTCAAAAATGTTGGCACAGAACGCTTGCTAACGAGCTTTTGCATAAAAGCAACCATCGCCGACTGGTCATAACCAGCACTTGTCAAAGTTTTTAATCCTCTTTTATCGGCATCAAATTCATTTTTACGACTGCCTGGCAGCTTGCGTACCAACTGATAACCAATTTGTACTGCTGTACTGCGGTCTAACCCAGCGGCTGTTAACAAACCTTCATCAATCGCTTTTTGACGCATCTGTTTGATGAGATGCTTTCCACCAATGTGACCAATTTCATGGGCAATCACACTTGCCAGTTCTGCTTCATTTTCGGCAGTTTTGATTAAGCCCGTATGTAAATACACATACCCACCTAAAGTTGCAAAAGCATTAATACTATCATCTTCAACTACTTGGAAAGTGTACTTTAGTTTGGGGCGATCGCTATTGGCTACCAGACGCTGACCAAGTTGTTCCACATAGCGATTAATATCTGAATTACGGTACAGTCGAACGTCACCTAGCAATTGCTGATTGATTTGTTTGCCAATATCTGCTTCTTGGCGATCGGACATATTAGAAAGTTGAAGTACTTGCACTCCCTGCAAAAGTATAGGCAACCAGTCAAATGCCTGGGATGGCAGGGCTGTACTCAAGCAAATACTCAGTGCTACAAGTACCGAAATCAATGGATAAAATAAACGGTGTCGAAAAAAGTTGTATTTGATAGATAAACTTTTCCTATTAATCATAATCCTGTCTGAGGAGACTTTTGGCAGAACGTAAAATTATGAGACGGAATAAGGATTTGATAAGTTGCATTAGAAATCGTTAACGCAAATGTTAGCGATTTTACATAACTATAAGGCTGTTTTAACCGATTTTTTTTCGCAACGGCAACTAAAAACAGCGAGCGTGATAAACTGTCGCATGATCAAACAAAGGAAAAAGGAAGAAGACAGGAGGCAGCTATGCTGTAGACGCCCGTAAGGGTGGCTTCTCACAGGATAGAAAAATATTGCTGTTTCGAGTTACGACAAAGTAAAAAAAACAACCTTTCACTAGACCGTGCTGTTAAAATTACTTACTCAGTTTTGATTTAGGAAAACTTAGTTATGGCTATTGTAGATTCCAAAGGTCGCTTATTCGGTAAATTCAACATTCTTGATATCGGTGCTTTACTAGTAATACTGCTAGTTATATTTGGCATCTTTTTCTTTCCTGGCACGACTGGTTCTGTAGCTCAAGTTGGAACTAAAACAGTACCTATTGAAGTAGATTTAGTCGTGCGGGGATTGAACGTACGTGACCCTGAAATTTTATATAGTCAAGGATTACAAAAAGGTGGTAAAACTAACGTGATTATCCGCAATCAACCCTACGGCCAAATTGCAATTAAATCCGTTAAAAAACTACCTAGAACTACACTTGTTCCTCAACCTGATGGTACGGTTAAAGAATTACCAGATCCAAAATCAAACAGTTTTAGTACTGATATGTTATTGACTTTAGAAGGCAAAGCACAGGTCACTAACAATGGTCCAGTTCTAGGTAACAGTAAAGTTAAAATCGGCATGCCATTTGAATTAGAAGGCTTTAATTATAACTTCAACGCCAGCGTAATTGATATACGGTTAAAAGACAAGTAATAGTGTTGTTTTTGGCGTTTTAAATAGTTCCCAGACAAGGGGGACAAAACAAGTCAAAAGTCAAAAGCATGCCCTCGAGCGCAGCGAAGGGTCAAAAGTCAAAAGTAAAGATTCTAATTTTGATTTTTGACTTGGTACTTTTGACATCCCAAAGGGTGTCTTCTCCCTCTCCCTTGTCTTACCTGACCATCGTTACCAGGTTGAACCTGGTAACGAAAATTAGAGCCTTTGGCTCTTACTGAGAAAGGTGAAAGATATCAGTTAAAACTAACTTTTATTATTAGTAAGTAACTGCTGTTGGCGATTCACTTAGCAATGGTAAAAATTTTCGGATCAAACCAATTGTCACTGCTGGTAATTCCAATTGTGGTGTCAATCCTACATCTTCTAATTCTTGAAAAAATCTAATCGCTTGTGGATTCAACTGAGCAAGACGGCGACCAATTTCTGGACTGGTAAATTGTGATTTTTGTCCCCAAATAATCGCAGTGGGAGTTGTTAGTTGTTGAATGTACAGTGACAAATCAAAACTTAAATCGCCACGTACAAAAGATAGGGCTGCGTATTCGGCGTTGGGCTGCTTGGCAGATTCTAAGTAAGCTTGGACAATTTCCTCGTACACCCGATTAGGCTGGGCAAATTGTCGTTGATCTAAAAAGCTACGAATACCCCCTTCGGTGGCAACTCCAGCATTGTAAAGTATCCGGTCGAGAACGGGAATACTGATAAGCTGAGCAATAAAAGTGCGGGAATAATCTTGTCCAAAGTCGGCAAGTCCGGCAGATGTCGTGAGAATTAAAGACTTGAATAATTCTGGATGAGCGATCGCCACTCGAATAGTAAACGCCGCTGTCAAAGAAGAGGCAATTACTCTCACCGGCCCATCACAAGTTTGTTGCAAAAACTCGCGGATCGTCGTCAAATAAT
This sequence comes from Fischerella sp. PCC 9605, assembly GCF_000517105.1. Classification (GTDB taxonomy): domain Bacteria; phylum Cyanobacteriota; class Cyanobacteriia; order Cyanobacteriales; family Nostocaceae; genus PCC9605. Next base: position 265,812 of record NZ_KI912153.1, read on the forward strand.
CCTCTATTTTGTAATTTCGTGCCGGATGTTCCGATCTACCCCAACCAATCAAGTCCGGTGCCAAAATTCGATATTCGGCGGCAAATGCTGGGTAAACTTTCGACCACTCATATGCGGAAGATCCACCACCAAACCCGTGCAGGAACACTAAAGTTTCCAAGTCCCTGCTAGCAGTCATTTCTTCCTGCCAAGGTGAGCCAACAGCAGTATAGTAAACCATTCTACCTAGTGAGGTAGTTACAGAGCGTTGTTCAAATCCTAGTGGCTGAAACATAAGTTTTTTTGTCAAGAGTCAATGGTCAATAGTCATTGGTCATTGGTCATTAGTTAGTGGTTAGTGGTTAGTAGTTAGTGGTTATTCTCCCACTTTCCCACTCTCCCCATCTCCCTACCTGCCTCCAAAGACAGATTCAAAACAATTTTGCGTAATCGGTGCTTCTGGTGAAGTAGATGTAAAAGTACTGCCTAGCTTGTAAAGATTCAGTGATTTTTTTTCTAGTTTTCCAGATATTGTTGCTTACAAATACTATGATTCCAATGTTTCTATTAGTAGCTACTATTACCGAGGGGTAAGACCCTCAGTCTTTATTTATGTTACTCTATCAGAAATAATACTGATAGTATTGAGCATCAATAAAGCTCCTAAACCTAATCAAAAATAGTTATTAACATTAGTTCTGCTTAATGCTGCTCACCGATCGACTAGCTTTTAAACCTAGTATCTAATGCAGCTCTGCGGAAGAAATCACTCTCCCTATAATTAGCGATCTGATTATTTCATAGAAAATGCTTAAGCGGGGTGTCATGGGAAAACAGGCTTGTCTTCAATCGAATCAAAGACCAAAGTTTGAAGACCGTCAATTTACGCTTGGTCACTTTGATATCCAAAATCAAACTATAGATTCCACCTTCCAGAGTCAAATGCAGGCAGCTGCTGGTAGCTCCGAAAAGGTTGCTATACCTAACTGTATTTATTTAAATTTGGAAAATTTAAAATGCTTTGAAGTAGTAAAGCGCCAGTATGAACAATGGGACGTAATTTTTGATAATTGTATTGCAATACAACCTTCAAACCCGGCATTTCCTACCCACTCTGGCCAGGTAGTGTTGATGGCAGCGCCAAAAAGCGGATATTTAGAAGTTACTTTCCTGCGTCCAGTTCAATTTGTGAGTGCTTTTATCACAAGTTCACAGCGGTTAGTGCTTTCTGCATATAACCGCGATCGCCAACTACTAGCGCAAACAGTGCTATCAGGAGCCAATCTTGCCAATTCTGATTCTGCCGTACCTCCCAATACCTTACTATCTGTAACAGCGAGTGACATCCATAGCGTCACTTTCTGCGCTTTTGATGGTCAATTCACTGTTGATGGCTTTAGTTTTTGTTTTTAGCTTAAAACTGTAAAAACTCGGTGATAAAATCGGTGTCACGACCTCTACTTCATTTATGGTGGTAGAGGTTATTGCTTATTCATCACACCCTTAATCAGGGCGTAGCATTTATTACATTAAACTGTTTCACACATAAAGTAGGTAAATACCGTGGCACAGGCTTCGTCTTCTTGGCAGCAATTAGTTAACCAGATCCTCAACTGGCTGCCTCCAGAGTTCAAGTCAGGAGTCACAAAAAAGAGAGTTCTCGGACGTTTCCGAGAACCAGGAGGTGTTCTTGGATTCCTGACGATAGTGGTTGCTATGCTGTTGTGGAACTGGCAACTGCTATTAGCTAGCAGTGTAGGTGTTGGGGTCATGATATTAGTTTATTCAATGCAAGCATGGAACTGGCGTTTACGCTGGTCTGAAATCCGAAAATTTTTAAACAGTCCCAACCGGCGCTTAGCTTTAGCAGTCACTAGTGGCGGCATTGCTTGCGTTAGCACGTATATGACATTTGCTATCTGGTTAGATTCCAACAGTCATTGGCTTGCTGCTGGTTTGACTCTGCAAGGTTTAGGGACGTTATTGACATTTATTTTACTGGTATGGCAAATAGTCAACTTTTATGGAAGTCGAGAGGAAAACCAGTTAGATGAGTTGCTCGTTAATTTAACAGAAACAGATCCCCTCAAACGTTTAATTGCCGTTCGGCAAATTACCAAATTAATTATCCGTAATCGAGTAGATGCTTGTGAGCAGCAAAGTGTTAACGATTGCTTGCGCCTTCTTCTTCGCCAAGAAGAGGAACCAGCAATAAGAGAGGCTGTTTTTCAAAGTTTGCAAGCTTTGGAACGAGCGCAAGTGCTTTCACCTAGTGCCACAGCAATTAGAATACCAGCCTCAGCGAAGGTAAAAAATCGGGTTAGTTGTTAGTTATTAGTTGGTGGTTGTTTGTTGGTTGTTGTTTCAACTAACAAACAACAAACAACAAACAACAAGGATTAAGCACTAATTTCATACAATCTTCCATTGCGGACTTGCACTACACGATGGTTGCATCGTCGCACTAACTGCTCATCGTGAGTAGTAACAATTACTGTCGCACCAAAAGAATTTAACTTCTGAAGAATCTGCATTACTTGCCAGGAATTATCTGGATCGAGATTTCCGGTTGGTTCATCAGCTAAAAGCAGTGGTGGGGTTGCAACGATCGCCCGTGCAATACTCACCCGCTGTTGTTCTCCCCCAGAAAGTTGTTCGGGAAAGCAGTCAGCTTTGGCAAACAAACCTACTAACTTCAAAGTTGGTTCCAAACGCCGTTGAATTTCCTTGCGGGTATATCCTTGCGCTTGCAGGACAACTGTTACATTTTCTGCCACTGTTCGTTGGGGAATCAGTTTGTAGTCCTGAAATACAATGCCAATTCGCCGTCGGAATAAAGACAAGCGATCGCCCCGTAAAGTTGCCACATTACACCCATCAACTATCACTTCTCCCTGTGTTGGTAACTCTTGGCCATACAGCAGTTTCAAAAGCGTAGATTTACCAGAACCACTTGGCCCTGTGATAAACAGAAATTCTCCCTGTTTGACCTCAAGATTCACATCCAACAGGGCGTTATGTCCGTTGAGATATGTTTTTGCTGCTGAGCGCAATTGCACCATCAGTGTACTAACATTCCCCGGTTGAGTATCGCTATCTTGAAGATGAATAGATTTGTCAGTCGCTGCTTTCGGTGATAATACTGCTGGCATTGCTGTTTCTTCACACCCACAATTAAACACGTATAAAATTAAGATTCCCAGGTAATACCCAGGAATCTCAGATCCACGCTTAAAAATTTTGTGATAACAAACCACCAACAAATCACGGTACTTGCTGAGTGATCGCTTCTTTAACGGTCATACCATAAACTAAGGATTTGAGAGCAAACTTGGGTAAAGCCAACATTCGCCGCCAGCGCCAAGGCTCTTTGTATAGTCGATATAGCCATTCCAAATGGTTGTTTCCCAACCAAGCTGGAGCCCTACTTTTCGTCCCTGACCAGATATCAAAACTACCACCAACGCCGATCCAAATTGCTTGGGGACACAAATGGCGATTTTGAGCAATCCATAATTCTTGACGCGGTACACCCAAGCCAACAAAAATTACTTGTGGTTGCAGCTGGGCAAGAGTTTGTCGCAATTGTTCTTCTTCTGCTTGGGAATGGAAGCCAGAATGAGTACCTGCTATGAACAAATTTGGGCTTTGAGAAAGCCAAAATTCTCCCGCTTTGGCAGCCACTCCAGGCGCTCCACCATAGAAAAATACTTTTGCGCCCGTTTGTTTTTGTCCAAGTTCTCGTAGCAGTGTTTCTGCAAGTTCAATTCCCGGAGTGCGTTGCACTTTTTGCCGCCGCAGCCACCGCAAAAACAGAACTACTCCCGCTCCATCTGGAATCACTAACTCAGCATTTTTAATAGCCTGAGCTAGGGATTTATTCTGCTCTGCCTGCATGGTCATTTCTGCATTGAGCGTCACTACATGCCCTCCGATGCCCTCTCGCAAGCATTCTAGCAACCAGCCTGGATAATCAGTCATTACATGAACTGGTAGCCCCAGCACGGAAAATACTTTCGGCGGTTTAAGCATAACCTGTTTTTAAGTAGCCTCACACCAAAGTCTATCGTAACGATAGTTTAACAAATTTTTTTTCAAACAGGAATTTTTCAGAATGTATTAAAAATTACATTTAATGTTTTTTTATAAAAACAGACAATCTGTTTATATGAATAGATTTAAAACCATATCACCACACGTGTATTTATCACAAGTAGAGTTTAATTAGATACTTATAATTAAGCTAGAAACTGAGAATATACGTGAGAGTTCTGGTAGAAGCAAAAAGTGTCAGGTATAAAAACTTATAGATAAAGCGACTTCTAAGTTTTGATCGCGCATTGAATTATTAGCTCTGCTCACGACCAGGATAATTGCTATTACAGCTTTATCCAACTTTGAACTTTTGATTTCTGAAGCTGATACGCCTGGTGCATTTGCACCTGTTTGTGGCTTTTAAGAGCTAAGATTAACTAGCCATGAGTCAGAATAGAAAGAGTTCTTAGTTCCTGACTTCTGAAATATTTTTTTTAGTTGCAACGCCAAATGCCAATTAGCTTAGTACAGATGAGTACAGACTATATATATCTTTAAACTACATCTCCCGAGACTTTTTAGTAAACTCAATTTTACAGTTATAGAGTGTAATGGGTAGAAATCGACCATGAGTAAAATTCGTGTGGCATTAATAGAAGATCACGATCTCACCCGTGTAGGTATCAAGACAGCACTTCAGCAAAAGGAAGAAATAGAAGTGGTGGGAGAAGCAGCTAATGCTGCTGACGGCATGAAATTGTTAAAAACAATACAAACGGATATTGCGATTATAGATATTGGCCTACCAGATAAAGATGGCATTGAACTAACACGAGAGGTAAAGTCTATTGCTAGCGGAGATGAATCAGCAACCAAGGTATTAATATTGACCCTGCGAGATAACAAAGAAGCAGTGTTAGCAGCTTTTGCAGCCGGGGCAGACTCCTACTGCATGAAAGATATTAAGTTTGATAATTTGCTGGAAGCCGTACGTGTTACCTACAATGGCAATGCTTGGATAGATCCGGCGATCGCCCGCATTGTCTTACAACAAGCGCAACAAAATCCCCATAAGCCAGAAATAACACTGAAGGATACTAAACCCTCTGTGCCAATTTCAGAAGAGGCTGAAGTAGAGAATGAAGAAGAAATGATCGATCCTTACACCCTTACAGAAAGGGAATTAGAAGTATTGCAGTTAATTGTCGAAGGTTGCAGCAATGCTGTGATTGCAGAAAGACTTTACATCACGGTCGGGACAGTCAAAACTCACGTTCGTAATATTTTGAACAAACTCTGTGCAGACGACCGTACCCAAGCAGCGGTTCGGGCTTTACGTTCTGGATTAGTCGGTTAGATTGGATTTGAGGGTTTTGAACTTCATCAAGCAATTATAAGTAAATTTACTAAGTTAGAAAAAATATGTGTTAAAAATGAGTGGACTATCTTAAATCACGTTTTTTTATTGTTCAACTGACGATTAGGTGTAATCAAAGTTACACTATCTCGCCATTCAAGTATCTGGAAAGTGAAGTCAAATATGACTGAGACAGATGTAGAAAAACTTAAATTAATGGTGGTAGATGATGAGCCGGATAATTTAGAATTACTCTACCGCACTTTTAGGCGAGATTTTCAAGTATATAAAGCAAATCACGCCTTAAGTGCACTTGACATTTTAGACAAAGAAGGTGAGATGGCTGTGATCATCTCTGATCAAAGAATGCCAGAGATGAATGGCACTGAATTTCTCAGTCTAACGGTGGAGCGCTTTCCCGATACGATTCGCATTTTGTTGACTGGTTTTACTGATGTTGAAGATTTGGTGGATGCAATTAACTCCGGTCAGGTCTTCAAATACATCACCAAACCCTGGAAACCCGATCGGTTAAAGGCGATCGTCGAGCAAGCAACAGATACATATCGCGTAGTTAAAAAACGTACTCAGGAGTTGCGTCGTGCCCTACGACGGGAATCTTTATTTAATGCCGTGACAACAGCAATTCGCGAATCTCTTGACTACTCCAGTATGTTGCAAAAGATTGTTGCCACAATTGGCCAAACTTTTGAAACCAGTTATTGCTTGCTCAGACCAGTGGAAGGCAATCATCTGACAACAGATGAGTTCTCCTACTTAGATCCCAAAACTTCTTTCTCTAGTTGCTCGTTTAATCCCAGTCCTTTGATCGAAAAAGTTCTAGAAACTCATCATTATCAACATTATCAATACACGCATGAGGGTTCACCCTTTTACCAACTGGTCGTACCACTAATCTATCAGCAGCACCTACTCGCTGTTCTGGCACTCTACCAGTGGGGACGCGATCGCCCTTGGCGAGATGAAGATATCCAGCTAATAGCAGGTGTTGCTGAACAAGCAGCCTTGGCCCTCTCCCAAGCAAAACTCTACCAGCGCCTTCAAGAAAAGCAAGAACAAATCCGGACTGAATTGGAGGTTGCCCGCCAAATTCAAAACAACCTACTGCGCCAAAGCTTGCCCAATATCAAGGATGCAAAGGTACAAGCTTGTTGTTACCCTGCCCGCGAAGTAGGAGGGGATTTTTTTGAAGTGTTTGTTCATCCCAAAGGTGATTTGTGGTTAGCAGTGGGTGATGTTTCCGGTAAGGGTGTCCCAGCAGCTTTGTTCATGGCTAGTGCCATTTCGGTGTTGCGCCGTGAATTGTCTCAAGAAACACCAGCCATGCCGAATACAGTCATTCAGAATCTCAACCACGCCCTAGGTGATGACTTAATTAGTAATAATTGCTTTATTACCCTGGTCTTAGCTCGGTATACCCCTACCACTAGAGAGCTAGTGTACGCAAATGCAGGTCACATATATCCCCTGCTTTGGTCTAGCAAGACTGCCCCTGATAATCCCATTTACCTCAAAGTACGTGGCATTCCCGTTGGCATTTTGCCTAAGTGGCAAGCAGCCTTCGGGCAATTGTCTCTCGCTCCTGGAGATACTTTACTGCTAACCAGTGATGGTATTACTGAAGCAATGGTTTGCAAAAATATCGATTCAACCGAGAATGGCATCAAGCCCAATCATTTTTCTATGCTGAATCTAGAGGGTCTTTGGCAACTCTTGCAAGCGGAAGATCAACCACTTTCTCTCAACCATTTGCTATCCCGAATCCAGGCAGATAACCCCATTCAAGAAGATGACCAAACTATACTTTCACTGGAGGTTTTGTAAATAATGAAAAGCGAGCTTCATGTACCAAGTGACTTGAAGTTTTTAAGCATCGTGGAAAACTGGTTGTTGGGATGCTTAGAAGTCCAGATGAAAGAATCAGTTGATTGGTCAAGGCAATCAAGTCGTTTGCGATTGGCTTTAGTAGAAGCCTATTCCAACGTTGTGCGTCATGCCCACAAAAATCAGCCCTATTTGCCAGTGTTAATTCGTTTGGAACTGAAAGACCGCGATGTTGCCCTGGAAGTTTGGGACTGTGGCGAAGGTTTTGAATTGTCTGACTATTTACCACCTAGCCCCACGGATAAACAAGAAGGTGGATATGGTTGGTTGATTATCAATCGCCTCATGGATAAAGTGGAATACCAGTTGCAAGTTAATGGTGGTAACTGTCTTAAATTAGAAGTCTCTCTGTCAGAATCTGCGTAGTCATAAAATCATAGTATGTACTCAGACAGAATTAATTACACACATTGTTTTCTTGTTCCCTGTTAAGCGTTTCCCTTTCCCTGCCTCCGTGAATGAATTTAATTTTACTTAACTACTTATGTATTCATCAAGATTCTCCGAGAAACCCCGCCCTCAGCGAAGTTATCTATAGCTCATAAATAATCTTACACAACAACAACAACGATTATTTATGAGTTCTTTTTATTAAATAGTATTATTATTAAATTTAGCTATTACACAACGTGTACAATGTTGATATGCTAATTCAAAAAGGTCAGCTACCGGATTCAAATCGCCCAATATGGATCGTGCTGGATGACAACTACCTACCCATCGAGCCAATCCAAAAATACCTACGTTACTTAGACAGTTTAGAGAAGTCACCCAACACGATTAGGGTCTACGCCAACAACCTAAAACTGTTTTGGGAGTTTCTACAAGATAAACAAATTGATTGGAGGGAAGTGAATCTTGAACATTTATCAGATTTTATTCATTGGCTAAGAAATCCAGAACCAGGAGTAATATCCATTCAGCCACAAGTGTCTAAACGGTCAGAAAAGACAATTAACCATGCCCTCACTACTGTCTGTGGTTTTTATGAATTTCACGAGCGATTAGGAGCAAGTAAAGGGGTTAACGCTTATCGCTATCAGGTACAACCGGGGCGACAATACAAACCATTTCTGCACCATATAAGCAAAGGAAAAGAAGTTAAAACACGACTACTAAAAATTAAAGAACCTAAAACATTCCCAGGATGCTTAACTTTGGAACAGGTTCAAAAATTAGTCAACGCTTGTAAAAGAATTAGAGATAAATTTCTTATCTGTTTACTCTATGAAACAGGCATGAGAATTGGCGAGGTATTAGGGTTAAGACATGAAGACATTCGCTCACAGGGAATAAATGAAATTCATGTAATTCCCAGAGATGACAATATCAATAGTAGTCGAGTAAAGGCAGGAGTTGAAAGAGTAATTCATGTTACCAAGGATTTGATGAAACTCTACTCTAATTATCTGATTGAAGAGTATCCAGAAGATATTGACTGTGATTATGTTTTTGTCAACTGCTGGGATGGTGAAGTAGGACAACCGATGAATTATGGTGCTGTAAATGGACTGTTTAAAAGATTAGCTAAGAAAACAAGTATTCAAGCAACGCCTCATCTACTTAGACATACTCACGCTACAGAATTAATTAGGTCTGGATGGGATATGGCGCACGCTCAAAAGCGGTTAGGTCATGCTAATATTCAGACTACAATTAACACTTATGTTCATCTGAACAGCGATGACATGCAAGAAGAATATCATAAATATTTACAACGACGCAAGCAAGATTATGAAGAATCAAAATAATTTTAATAATCAACATAAATCTTCCAAAGGTTCACTGCATATACAGTTAATAAAAAATCAAAATAGTACAGTTGATAATACAAATGATATATTTTGTTATCACTGTGGCAGCTACAATTATCACAAAGCTGGACGTAAAAAGGGAAAACAACGATATAAATGTACTGAATGTGGCAAGAGATTTATTGAGAACTTAGAGTATCCAGAAAAAATAGGTTACACAACAGTGCATAATAGTGAGGATGTTTGGGACGCATTAGAAATCGGATTAAAAGTTAGCGATTATCGAGGAAGGAGTCATAAATTAACATGTTCCTATATTCATCAAGATTGGTTCAAAGCAGCAATAAAAAAATTTATTAAATATAGAGCATCTTCTATAGGATATAGAAGGCTGGAAAGTTCCTTAACTTCTTTTAATACTTTCTCTTGTTTTTTATATAATAGAACATATATTAAATGTTTTGCAGATATTAATCGTTCAGTAATTATTGATTATATAGATTACTTAAATCAGCAAAAATTAAATTCAAGTTCTAGAAATCAAAAGCTGCAAGACTTAGCGATTTTTTTTGAGACATGTATAGTTAATAACTGGTTTAATTTTCAATCTTATCTAATTCGTAAAGAGGATTATCAAAAAGCAGCAAAACCACTTCCACGATATATTCCAGAAGAAGTGATGTATCAACTAAATCAGCACTTAGAAGCATTGCCAGAAACAGTATTACGGATGGTTTTAGTTATACAGGAATGTGGTTTACGTGTAGGCGAACTTTGTCAACTTCCAATAGACTGTTTAAAACAAGATGCAAAAGGGAGTTGGTTTATTCAATTTATGAGATGGAAAATGAATAAAGAAGATACTATTCCTATCTCTGTGGAATTAGCTCAAGTTATCCAAGAACAACAGCAGTATATTAGAGATAAATTAGGGGAACAATACAATTATCTTTTTTGTGGACGGTTGGGCGGAAGTTGTAAAGAATTTATTCCTAAACCTAATGTCATGCTTGATGAGGCTTTTGTTGGTTATTTAAAAAAATTAGCAGAAGAATTTGATATTCGGGATAAATCAGGTAAACGATGGAATTTTCAAAGTCATCAATTTCGTCATACTGTAGGTACTCGTATGATTAATACTGGAGTGCCACAACATATTGTGCAAAGGTATTTAGGACATGATTCACCTCACATGACTTCGGTTTATGCTCATATTCATGATGCAACTCTAAGAAAAAAGATAGATGAATACCTTGCTACTAAAGTAGTCAACATTAATGGCGAAATTATTGAGTCGCTGCATCCAGAATTAGACAATGATGCTAATTTGCAATGGATGAAGAAAAAAGTTTTGGCTGAAACGTTACCAAATGGATACTGTGGACTGCCTGCACAGCTTACCTGTAGTAAGGGCAATGCCTGTCTAACCTGCGGTGATTTTCGTACAACTATTGAATTTTTAGACCAACATAAGGAACATCTAGAACGTACTAATAAAGTTCTTGAAGTAGCTAAAGCGTCGGGTTGGCATCGCCAAATTCAAGTTAACGAAGATGTCAAAAAAAGTTTAGAAAATATCATCAATACTCTGGAGAGCAACAAGAATGAGTAATGATGCCAAGATAGCTGCTTTGAAATCTGCTGCCGAGCAGAAGAAACAACAAGCATCTGACAATTTAGAAAAAGCAATTCGTAAACTAACTCAAGAGAATAAGCCGATAACCTTTGCTAACGTTGCAAGGGAAGCAGGGCTTTCAGTTAGTTATCTCTATAAATACCCAGAGATTAAAGAGCGCATTGATAGTTTAAGAAAACAGCAACTTAAAGCAGGTAAGCCACCTCAACCACAAAAGGCATCGGATGATTCAAAAGCTGTTATTATCTATCAGCTTAGAGAAAGAATTAAAAAACTGGAGGCTGAAGTAACAGGACTTCGTAGAGTCAATGAGGGATTAGCTGGTAGGGTTTATCATCTACAAGGTGCTGATGATTTAGCAGAAAGGCTTAAGGCTGAAAATACACAGCTAAAAATTGAAAATGCAGAGTTGAAGCAACAATTAGAAGAAGCTCGTCTTTCTCATTTAGATTCATCTATTGCATTGCCCAACAACTCAAAGGTCACTTCATTAGATAAGAGAAGGGCTGGACGTTCAGATATCAGTGATAATCTTAAACAGCAACTTGACTTAATCGGAATTAAATTGAATGCTACATTAACAAAAACTATTAAGTCAGCATCAGAAGAAACTGTTTTAAATGCAATAGAAGCTTTTAAGGAAGCAATGGCTAGTAGCAATATTGAAAAGCCAGGAGCATGGCTTAAAAAAGCTATAGAAGAGGGTTGGATTCCTAATGAAGAAATTGGACAACAATCTGAATTGGATGTTTTTAAGGAATGGTATACATTAGCCTACAAGAAGAAATTAGTTCTTGCCAGCCAAAACACCAAGGACGGTATCATCGTTTACACACAATCCGAACAGTGGATACCTTTCCCAGAGATGTTGGTAAAGTATCCACTGTCAACGTTGTAGAAAATATTCACAACGTTAAATGCTTATACAGTCAACGTCGTGTACATTGTGGTTTAGATAAGCGAAGCAGGGCGGGGAGGGATAGGAGGTCAAATCTATAGGCTCGATGCCTGTAGATTTGACAATCTCCGAGTTGGCAGCACGATTAATCCCGTGCTTCGCTGTACCAATCGGACTTTTTTAGCAGTGAATTGTCCTAGACGTTTCCAAGACGCATCACTTACCGAAACTTGTTTAAGTAAGTAGGTGAAAAAATTTATAGGTATGTAACAAACAGTTAAGCAGAAGAATGAGAGTTAAATCTTACACGTTGCGTACTGTAGTTCCCCTTTTCTCCTCTTGTTTGGACTCCATCAATCACAGCATATGCAAGGTCTAACTCATCCTCAAAACTTTTTGAGGCTAGTTCATCTTTTTTGAGGTGTTGCCACTCTAATTCAATTGGATTCATTTCAGAACAATATTTAGGCAAAAAGAAGATGTAGAAACCCATCTCTTCCCACTTTGACCATAATTGCTGAACTTCTTTACACCGATGTATTGGGCCGTTGTCCTGCACAATTACTCTGATGCGTCCTGATTTTTGGGCTTCTGCGGCTTCAATCTCCATCATTTGGATATAAGTTTTACGTGAAACACCACCAATCACCAGCCCGTACACAAAACTAATTAAGGGTTGGAGAAAACCAATAATACTTAATCTTCGACCTCGACGCGAACTAAGCTCTAAACGTTTTTGTTCTCCTCGGAAGTAGTAGCTATAACTTGGTTCACTCCAAGCACAAAACCCAGATTCATCCACATACTTTAAATCTATTTCTCCCACAGCAGCAGATAATTCCAGCATTTCTAAGTCTGCCTGTTTAATTTGTTGCAATACTGGATCTTGTTTTCCTTTATGGCTTTTCCTGGTTCGTTTCCAAATCACCCCCTTTTTTTGAGTACCCGTCTCAACCAGTCGGGACTTAAATTAATCGAACGTTCTTGTTCTAATTTTTGGGCTAGTTGAACGCTGTTGTATGTGCGTGGTTCTTGTTCTAAACAGTCTTCTAAAAACGTTATGTCAGTTTCTGTCCACTTGGGTTTTCTTCCGCGCCCTGGTTTAGACCAAAGTCCCTCTAACCCTAGCTTTTTCCACTTATGCAAAACTTCTCTTACTGTTTGTTCAGTCCAATTAAAGTGAGCCGCTATCTTCTCTACATACCAACCATGTGCGCTCAATCTAATCACTTCTGCTCGGTCTTTCACTTTTTGGGGTACATCTGCCGTTCTCAGGTTGAAAAGAGTTGTATCTTGTTGTGGAGTTAGAAATACCCTTAAACGACTGCCCATGTCTTTGTTACCGTGCTAGATAGATCATACGTATTTACTTATCTTCACATAGTTTGGTTTTTTTAAGTCGTTCTACTTAGAGGTATCGCCACTCACCCAACCGCAATAAGTTTTGATTCCTTGAGTAGCTTCCACACAGTCGCCTTTTCTGAACCCATGCCGCGTCACAGTGCCACGTATTTTCTCCTCACTCCTCCCTTGGCAGGAACCATGAGATGAAGTTAGCGACGCGATATTGGGGGGCGACGAATCACTGTAAATGCTGCCGGAGTGATGGCGACATTACCTTTCCAGCCCATTGTTTGGCGGTCAATCATGCCATATCGAATGAAAGCGCTACATGCCAAAGCAACACCGTCTACGGCGTGGGTTGCAGGGATTGCATCACCCTTAGAGTGTTTTTGTTTGTGTAGTCCTAGTTGTTGTCTAATGTTTGCAGTCTGCCAATCTTCAACTTGCTTAACTTCGCCGTAATCAGTAAGATTTTCTAATTGCCATTTCTGACCAACCATCACAGGACTGAATCCTTTATCGCCACGCGCTTTTACTATTTCGTAGGCAACTGTAGTAATTGGGTAAATCAGCAGGGCAAACGCATCTAAATTGGGGCAGTCGTACTGAGTCTACAGCTATGGGTAAAGTAGTACAAAGATAGGGAGTTAAAACTTTGGTAAAATAAGTGTGCAGAAACTTCCTTGAGTGCTATGCAAGTGGTTAAAAACTACAAGCAAAAGCGTGTTAGACCAGTGTACGCGGCATAATATACAGTTATGCCGCGTGGATTGTCGGTAAAGAGGTGTTTTCAAATTTATCTGTGAGGCGCATTTGTTTAACTGTCCACTCTCGCGCGAGAAAGCTGACCGTCTTGTAAAGCAACTTGCCATTGCTGATGATAGTTGTGTCCTAGATGTTGGTTGCGGTGAAGGGGAGTTTTTAATTCAAATTGCGGAGCGATATAAAATTAGTGGGATTGAACTTGACAGCAATCCAGAATGTATCGCGCTAGCCAATGAAAAAGCACGCTTGCGAGTTCCAGACGAAAATTTGTCCTTTGTTTGCCAAGATGCGCGATCGTTTAATTGGGAAGCACATAAAGTAGACTTAATCATTTGCATTGGCTGAGAATTTATTTTGGGTGGTTATCGTCAAACGCTCCAATATTGCTCTGATGTTTTGAGTGATGCAGGAAGATTGCTAGTTGGCACAATTTTTTGGAAAAAGGAGCCGACCGCACAATATTTGGAGTTGATGGCAGGGGAGAATCCACACGTAGACTACTTAACGACTGTGGATATCGCGATTGAGGAGGGATTCATCCCGCTTTATCTGTGTCGGAGCAGTGAGGATGAGTGGGATGATTTTGAGGGTAGACACGCTTATAAGCGCTATCTTGCTGCAATGCAAAGTGATGACCAGATAGCGTTTAAGCGGATACACGAATGGCAACGCGGGTATTTAAAGTGGGGGCATCAGACAATGGGTTTTGGTTTCTTTTTGCTTGAGAAACATGCTCACTAAGCGATCGTGCTTTTGGGACTCAGTGGTATTCTCAAAAAATATTAATTCTTCACGTTTATAGAAGCACCATTCCCAGCAAGGCGAATGAAACTTAAACCAAAAATTACAATTGCAGAATTTTTTAATGATATTGATGACCCAAGGGTAGAACGTACAAAGTTACACAAATTAACAGACATGATCGCAATTGCAATTTGTGCTGTGATTTGTGGTGCAGAAACTTGGGAGGATATTGAAATAGAGGCGCGATGCTAAATATGAATGGTTAAAACAATTTTTAGAACTTAAAAATGGAATTCCTTCTCACGATACATTTGCGCATGTGTTTGCACGTATTCATCCAGAACAATTCCAACAATGTTTTATAAATTGGGTTCAATCGGTTAATCAATTAACTTCGGGTGAACTAATTTCTATTGATGGAAAAACACTACGTAGTTCTGACGATACTTCAAACGATCAAGCTGCTATTCATATGGTTAACGCTTGGGTAGTATCTCAAAGATTAGTTTTAGGGCAAGTTAAAGTTGATGAGAAATCAAACGAAATAACTGCCATTCCTGAATTACTAAAACTTTTATGTTTAAAGGGTTGTATTCTAACTATAGATGCAATGGGATGCCAAAAAGATATTGTTAAACAAATTGTTGACCAAGGAGGAGATTACATAATTACCTTAAAAAAGAACCAAAAAAATTTATATTCAAGGGTAGAGAGCTTATTTGAAGAAGCTATCAAAGCACGATTTCAAGGATTTGAGGATAGCGAAATACGTGCAACCCAACATAGTCATGGTCGTAACGAAACCAGACTTTGCACCGTGTTAACTAATGTTCAAGCTCTTATAGACCCTGAAGGTAATTGGGAAAATTTTCATTCAGTAGGCATGATCAATTTCATGCGAACAGAAAATGGAAAAACTAAACTTGAAACTTGTTATTTTATTAGCAGCCTATCTCAAAATGCTGAATTATTCGCCCAAGCCATACGTGGACACTGGAACATAGAAAATCAACTCCATTGGGTATTAGATGTTGCATTTCACTCTTGATGATTCTCGAATTAGGAAGGATAATGCACCTCAGAACTTTGCCATCCTAAGACAGATTGCGTTAAATCTTTTCAATCAAGAAAAAACTCTCAAAACTGGAGTAAAACGTAAACGTAATAAAGCCGGATGGGAGAATGAATATTTAGAAAAAGTTTTATCTGGAATCTCCAGATTATAGATTTGTATACATTAGTCACTTTTTTCAGATTGACAGATTGATGTTTGTAGCCAACATACATCTGTTTTATACAGTAGTTTTAATGTTTTGGTTGTTTCATTACCTTTTTTTATATCTATTTAAAGTAACTCAAGGTCTTTCTAATTAAAAATAGCGATCGCATTATTGGAAAGGTGATTTTGTAAGCCTTCAACTCAAACATTTTTGGTTTGTGAAAATTAGATGCGTTTGCCCTGGGTAAATCAGCGATAACTCGTCAAGCACTCGCAATTCTAATTCGCGGTTAGCACGAATACTTGGTGGAATCTTACATTGACGACGGTTGTCAAAGCGTCGTTGACGATGTGCGCGTTTTGAGAATGCAATCTTGCGGTTAATCCGTCTGCCTCTACGCCCTCTCCGCATCATGCGCCGTTGCTCCATGCGTTCTCGCACAATTTTGAACGGCAATTGGAGATGAGCTAACCACAGGGTAGACTTTGCGGACTGCACACCAATAACTGTGTAATGCTTGCCAGGGTCGATACCAACTGTAATAGGCTGCGTGTTGGTAGTTCTAGGGCATCTAACTAATTGGATTTGGAAAATACCAAGGTCGTTGCACACAACCCGCGCTTTCCCCTCTTTGAGCCAACGACGCGCCCTACTAGCCTTTGTTGGCATTAATTGTTTGCCTGATGGCGATAAAACTGGTACTCGTAACATGGTGATAAACCTCCGAGTAGAGTATTAAGTCCCCTCGCCCAACACTCTCCTGAATGGCTTGGCATTACCCAACACTGTCGGCAAAACAGTTTGTAGATAGACCAGACTGGGGAAGCATCTGGCAGTACGTGTCAGTCAGTGTCTCAGTGGGCTAGTCAAACACGTAAGATTTGCCTCTTACAAGCCCCGTCCCTCGGAGCGGGCGGGGTTATTGACTCTGTCTACATATCCATAAATAGGGGTCATCCTTAACGGCTAACTGCAACGCTGCTTGCGTGCTATTCTAGAACCTATCCCACTAAGTAAAATTCTGTTAACCCAAATGTGAGCTGTCGCTAAGGAAAGAAAAGCATTGAAGCAGGCGGAAATTCGCTCCATCGCACAACGAGACGGCGGTATTTTCTTTGATACCAGGCGAAACAACGTTCTTGCTGAAAGCGTGGAACTGAGATTTTAATTGGTCTGCCTCGATTTTTCTTGGTCTTCCAAACACGCTTAGGTAACTGTGGTCTAATACCACGTTTACGCAAGGCTGCACGTTTATCCTTAGAATCGTAACCTTTATCAGCAGCGAGTACTTTGACTCGTTTACGAGGTCTACCGGGTCTATTCGTTTTGACCTTGACACTATCTAACAGTGGTATCACTTGATCTGTTTGGCTACCGTTGGCTGGGGTTGTGCGATTAGCCAAGGGCAGACCATTGCCATCGGTCAAGGTGTGTATTAAAATTCCCTTACCTTTCCGACCGTACTTAACACCTTCACCGCCACCATTAAGCGGGGGAAAAAGACCCATCAACTGCACCATAATCCCAGTTGATTAATCCTCTTTCTTCTGCAATCCTTAATATACGTGCTTGTAAATTATCTAAGCTTCCATCTTTTTGCCAACGTTGTAGCCATCTGTGTGCGGCACTTTTGGATGCCCAGATTTCTCCCTGTGGAACATCGCACCAACGACATAGAGTTATCAATATATACAGCAAGGTGTTAAGTACATGACGTTCCGGGAGCGTGTGGCCCAGACGCGATCGCGCTTTTCTGGTTCTTTAGGAAATATATCTTCAAACAGCCGTAATGCTTAGTCCGTTAATCCTTCAATCCGCCCAGTCATACTGTGATACACTCTTGTGATTTCAAAAGCAGATGATCACATTTATGGTATTAGTGGGATAGATTCATTTGTCAATACAGACGCTCAAGGTAACATTTCTCCATTAAAACCCATGAATCGCGGTGATATGGCTTACATATTGAGTCAATATCTGCAAAGACAACAACCAGATGCGGAAATACCAGATGCACCTCCTGCGCCTCTGCCGCTTTAGGGAAGATGGGGAGATGGGGAACTCACCGGCCCCCACAACCGCGCTTGGAGGAGCAAGTGCGGTGGACGGGTTCCCCGGCATAAAGCACCTGGCGTTGGGGATTAGGGGCAATGGGGAGATGGGGAAAGTGGAGGAAGTAGTAAACCACCAACCACCAACCACCAACCAACTACTAACTCTTGACTCTCAAAGTAGCTGTTCACCCAAGCGTGGGAGAATCAGTATATAAGATTTAGAGAGGAAAATGCTATAGTATGCATTTGAGTGAAATTACTCATCCCAACCAGTTGCATGGTTTATCAATTCGACAGCTGCAACAAATAGCTCGTCAGATCCGGGATAAGCATTTGCAAACCGTAGCTGCTACCGGAGGACATTTGGGACCTGGGTTAGGTGTTGTAGAGTTGACCTTAGGGCTGTACCAAACACTAGACTTAGACCGTGATAAAGTTATTTGGGATGTAGGACATCAAGCGTATCCTCATAAACTCATTACAGGACGCTATAGTCGCTTCGATACCCTACGGCAAAAAGACGGAATTGCTGGTTATCTCAAACGTTGTGAAAGCAAATTTGACCATTTCGGCGCAGGACACGCTTCTACTAGCATCTCCGCAGCTTTGGGTATGGCTTTAGCGCGAGACGCCAAAGGGGAAAAATTTAAAGTTGCAGCCATCATTGGTGATGGGGCGCTGACTGGTGGTATGGCATTAGAAGCCATCAATCACGCCGGACATCTACCCAAAACTAATTTACTAGTTGTCCTCAACGACAACGAAATGTCAATATCTCCTAACGTTGGGGCAATTCCCCGCTACCTCAACAAAATGCGCCTTAGCGGGCCGGTGCAGTTTCTCAAAGATAATTTTGAGGAACAAGTTAAGCAAATTCCTTTTGTTGGTGAATCTCTTTCTCCAGAACTAGGACGCATTAAAGAAGGGATGAAGCGCTTGGCTGTACCAAAAGTGGGTGCAGTTTTTGAAGAACTCGGCTTTACTTACATTGGTCCAGTAGACGGGCATAATTTAGAAGAATTGATTGCTACCTTCCAACAGGCACATCAAATCCCCGGGCCTGTGTTAGTGCATGTGGCAACAACGAAGGGCAAAGGCTACGAAATTGCCGAACAAGACCAAGTCGGCTACCATGCCCAAACTCCCTTCAACTTGACTACAGGTAAAGCAATTCCCTCTAACAAACCCAAACCCCCTGGCTACAGTAAAGTTTTTGCCCACACCTTAGTCAAACTCGCCGAACAAAACCCGAAAATCATCGGTATTACTGCCGCGATGGCAACCGGAACAGGCTTAGACAAACTCCAAGCCAAGTTACCCAATCAATATATCGATGTGGGTATTGCCGAACAACATGCCGTCACTCTCTCTGCTGGACTTGCATCTGAAGGTATGCGTCCTGTAGTCGCTATCTACTCTACCTTCCTGCAACGCGCCTACGACCAGATCATTCACGATGTCTGCATCCAAAACTTGCCTGTATTCTTCTGCATGGATCGGGCTGGAATTGTCGGTGCTGATGGCCCCACCCACCAAGGTATGTACGACATTGCCTATCTGCGCTGTATTCCCAATATGGTACTGATGGCACCCAAAGACGAAGCCGAATTACAGCGGATGATCGTGACTGGCGTAAACCACACCACCGGGCCAATCGCTATGCGTTTTCCCCGTGGTAACGGCTACGGCGTCCCCTTAATGGAAGAAGGTTGGGAACCTCTGGAAATTGGCAAAGCAGAAATTCTCCGCCACGGCGATGACGTGTTAATGTTAGGCTACGGCACTATGGTGCATTCAGCCCTGCAAGCGGCAGAAATTCTCAGCGAACACGGTATAGAAGCGACTGTGATTAATGCCCGTTTTGCCAAGCCTTTAGATACAGAATTGATCTTCCCATTAGCACAGACAATTGGGCGCGTTGTGACATTGGAAGAAGGCTGCGTCATGGGTGGCTTTGGTTCCGCAGTGGCAGAAGCTTTGCTAGATGCTGATATTGTGGTTCCAATCAAGCGAATTGGCGTGCCAGATGTGTTGGTGGAACATGCACAACCAAATGAATCCAAGGCAGAATTAGGCTTAACAAGTCCGCAGATTGCTGAAAAGATTTTGCAAGCTTTCTTTAGTCAGCAAAGATCGGCAGTAGTCTAATAAAATTAACCACAAAGACACAAATAAAGGGTAAAGGGGAAAGGTTAAAGGGTAAAGGGATTTTATTAATCCTTTCTCCTTTCACCTTTTCCCTTTCCCCCTTTCTCTGACTTTGTGTCTTGGTGGTTCCCATTACTCTAAAAAAACATGTTTTCCCAAACTAACCAAGTCTATCCTGTTATTTGGCACAACGATTCAGTTTCACTCATTGACCAAACCCGCCTGCCGAGTGAATACGCATTTGTCGAAATTAGTCGCAGTGAAGATATGGCAGTAGCAATCAAAACTATGATTGTTAGAGGTGCGCCTGCTATTGGTGTTGCTGCTGCTTATGGAATGTATCTTGGGGCAAGGGAAATTCACACAAACAACCGCGATGAATTTTTGCATCACTTGGAAAATGTGGCGGATATGTTGCGTTGCACTCGTCCGACGGCAGTGAATTTATTTTGGGCGATATCTCGGATGATCAAGGTAGCATATGAAACGCTAGGCAGTGTAGGCGACATCAAAAAAGCTCTGTTTCAAACTGCCCAAACTATCAATGCGGAGGATTTACAAACCTGTCAGGCAATCGGTGATAATGGCTTAAAAGTTTTGCCTACTCGCCTAGAACAACTGACTTTACTGACTCATTGCAACGCTGGGGCATTAGCAACCGCAGGTTATGGTACAGCTTTGGGTGTGGTGCGTTCCGCTTGGCGAGAAGGACGGTTGACACGGGTATTTGCTGACGAAACCCGCCCAAGGTTGCAAGGTGCAAAACTCACTACCTGGGAATGTGTCCAAGAAGGCATTCCAGTTACGTTAATTACTGACAGTATGGCTGCCCATTGCATGAAGCAGGGTATGATTGATGCCGTTATTGTCGGTGCTGATCGAATCGCTGCTAATGGAGATACAGCTAACAAAATTGGCACGTATAGTTTAGCACTTGTATCTAAAGCACATCATATTCCTTTCTTTGTGGCTGCGCCGCTTTCGACTGTTGATTTTTCCCTATCTGATGGCAGTCAAATTCCGATTGAGGAGCGTGACCCAACAGAAATATATCAAGTTGGTGAAACCATCCTAACACCAGCAGGCGTGGAATTTTATAATCCTGCTTTTGATGTCACCCCAGCAGAATTAATCACAGCCATCATTACAGAGAATGGTGCATTTGCTCCTGGTGAGTTAAAACAGTTACAGCTAAAGCAAATGGTTTAGCAATAATGCACAGCAAAAGCACAGCAAGGACTTGGCAAATTTTCTGCGGAAAAACCAAGTTGGTTGTTTTGTTGTGCTTATATTTTGGCAAATCTTGGTAATTATGGGTGCGATCGCCTATTTATGAACTTCATATTCAAAGCTAACTGGATGCAATATTTACTGAAAAAATCTGCCATTTTTATTACTGCTAATTTATTAGTTAACGCATGTCCCAGTAGTCTGCAACCGACTATCGGGCAGATCCCAATAGATAAACAATCTGCGTACATCTGTGGTCGATAAAAAATAACGATTTTTACAGAAAGTTTAAAAACTTGACAAAAACATCACTTTTTGCAGAGGCTTAATACTTGTTGTCTGGGATATATCTTGTCTTAAATGCGTCTGTTCTTTTGATATAAATTTGTAAACAACGCTCGCTTGCAATTGGGCATGACAATAACGCAGTTAAACAATCGTTATCAAGTTATTCAGGTACTTGGTGCTGGTGGGTTTGGCGAAACTTTTTTAGCAGAAGATACCCACATGCCCTCTCGTCGTCGCTGTGTGATTAAGCAACTCAAACCAGTGACAAATGACCCGCAAACCTACAAAATGATTCAACAGCGGTTTGAACGGGAAGCGGCAATCTTGGAATTGCTTGGCGAAAGTAGTGACCAAATTCCCAAACTCTACGCCTATTTTTCTGAGCATGGGCAATTTTACCTTGTCCAAGAATGGATTCAAGGTCAAACTCTGACAAACATTGTTGAAGCTCAAGGGCCACTCGGTGAAAATACAGTCAAGGAAATTTTATTGAGTCTGTTGTCAGTCTTGGATTATGTTCACAGTAAAGGCATCATCCATCGAGATATCAAGCCTGATAACATCATCCTTCGTGCTGTCAATAATAAGCCTGTTTTAATTGATTTTGGTGCAGTTAAAGAAACAATACGTTCTATAGTCGCTTACCCAGGCTACCCCACTCAATCATTAGTGATTGGTACACCAGGATATATGCCTAGCGAACAAGCCGCAGGACGCCCAGTTTATGCTACTGATATCTACAGCTTGGGCTTGACAGCTATTTATCTGCTGACTGGCCAGCCGCCACACGAGTTACAAACTAACCCGCAAACTGGGGAAATACTTTGGCAGCATCTTGCTTCTGGGGTGTCGTCACAATTTGCAATGGTACTCAATCAAGCAATTAAACCCCAAGCTAGCGATCGCTATTCTACTGCTAGCAAAATGCTACATGCCTTGCAATCTGTTAGCACTATTCCCCCAACACCATCATATTCGACAACTCAATCTACAATTGCCCTGTCTCCTGGTGCTGCAAAAATTCAGCAAAATCAGCCTTTGTCTTCTTCCCAAAAGTCTGCTTTTATCCCTGCGTCTTCCACTTCTGGGAATTGGCAAAAACCCGCTTTGATTTTTGGTGGTTTGGTAGTGGGTGGTTTGATTGGTGGGATAGCGATCGCTAATATTATTCGTCAGCCACAACCAGAAGAAATTATTACTACATCACCTATACCGGGAATTACACAAGAATCTACCGCTGCAAATCCAACTCCTACATCACCATCTGTTACTCCTACTACCGAACCCACCGACACGCCTGTTGCTTCCCAGCCTCCTCCTGCCCCAATTGCACCACCTGCACCACAACCACAGCCAGAAACTTCTGTTTCTTCCCCACCACCAGTTGCATCTACACCAGAACCGCAACAGCCATCAACATTTGAACCAGCAGAACCACCGCCAGAAGACTCTCAACCCTCAGTAGTTCCCACACCAGAACAGACGCAACCTCCAGAAACTCCTGTTCCTCCTGTATCCTCTCCACCTCCACGGCAGGAAAATCAACCAAAAGTTGCAACTAATACCATTAGTCGCAGTGTTCCTGGATTCCCTACAGGTACTTCTGAAAATACCGTGAAAGCATCATTGGGCAAACCTACTAAGGTTTCTAGAGGTTTATGGAACACCCGCGCTTATCTTTACCGATTAGAGCCAAATCGTGTTGACCTTGGTTATTTATTTGACAGAAAATCAGGAGTGCTACGGCAAACAGAAGTATCTTTTGCTCAGTCTGTCTCGCCTGGGGTGATGCAATCAACATTGCAGGGAATGCTAGGGGGCAATGCTTCGGGTGAAATTAACCAAGGATTGCAAAGAGTATATCAGCGTCAAGCTAACGAATACTCATTTAGTGTTGGTGGAGTCAAAGGCGTGATTCAACGCAACAAAGAAGATCAGATTTATATTGGTGTTTGGGATGCAGATTTGCATTAAAATTAACTTCTAATCAATCTAAGTAGATCCGCACGAATAAAGTTAACTCGTAAGGGTCGTCATTTGTCATTTGTCATTTGTCATTGGTAAGGGTTTCAGTATTTTTATATTCCAAAACACATAGCTGCTTTTATTTCCAACTACCTACTTATCTTTTTCATTTAACCAGAGGAGTCGTAGCAACATCCTCTAATCTGACCGATCGCAGTAAAATTTGCCAATCAGATACAACAGATGCATCATCGGGATGAGCAAGGCGCTGTTGTGCCAGCATGGTTAAAGCATCGAACCAAATACCATTAGCGGCATAAATTGCGATCTTTTGGCGGGGATTTGTTGCTGCTGCTAACTGCTGTTCTATTCTGGGATGCAGACTGATTCTTTGAATATCTCCTTCTACATAGACAGGAACAGCTGCTGTTTGTTGGCGATCGCAATTTACTTTAAAGTACCAACGATAGGTTTTACCTTCTTGTAAGGCGACAGTAGATGGAAGAGAAACACCGATCACACCTGGTTTTGCTCCTAGGGCGATCGCATTTCTATATATATCGTTATATATCGTTCTCTTGTTTATCTTGTAAGACAAATTCACCGCTAGCGTTAGTGTAGGGAATGTAAAACCAAAACGTCGGTCGTTCAGAGGTAGTTAATCCCCAGACATCTAGAGGAATTGATGATGTATTTATATGTTTGCTTGCTAGCTCTTGCTCCTGAACAGGAACTAAAGCAGTTAATGCAGTCCCAACCGCAGGACAATCATTGCGGCTACCCATTCCTGTTCTACGTCCAGATACAGTAGTTAGTCTTGGAGGTGTTTTTGGCCAAATAAAAACAGGCCGAGAGGTTTGTTGTTTGGGTGAAGCAGGTTTATTGGTTGGTTGTACGGGTTGCTGAATAGTCGCCGGTACTTTAGTTTGGGCTATTCCCTTGGCTGGATATTGTAAGGCACTGCTTACAACTAGAGCAGCAGTCAGCATCCATTTCATTGATTGAACAAGCAATTTGATCACCCTGCTTTAGATATAAATCTAGAATAGGATTTCAAGGTTAAGTAATTTAAAAAAAAGTCAAAGATTTAAGTATTATTTAAGAAAATTTACGGTTCTGTATATTTAAGTAGTTATCATTCATCTTTTTATCAGCAAGTAACATCACAGTACTGCTTGTAACCACAGCAAAGGCAGAGGGAATAAATGGAACCCATAATCCTGGTACAAAAATTTTTACTAAACACACACCGTATAGGATGAAAACCGTAGCAATTATTATACAGCTTTTACTTACGAATGAACGATTGCGACAAACTATCAGACTAGCTGCTAAGGACCACCCAAATATCCATAGAATATCACCCCAGTAAGGCAAAACCCAAAGAATGGGTCTTTTGTCTAAAGCAGCACTCAAGATTTGGCTGGTCATTTCGGCTTGTATCAAAACGCCTGGTATTCTCTGGTAATATTGCTGCCCTCCACTGTAGGGAGTTGACCAAGCATCACTGCTACTATTAGCAGTAACCCCTATGAGAATAATTTTATCTTTAACTAAATCGGGGCTAATCTGACCATTAAGCACATCTGCAAGAGAAATTCTTGGAGAATAAGCATTACGATAATTGATTAGTATTTGAAAGCCTCCTAAATCCGTTCCTTGTTGATAACCACCACTGCGACCAGATTTCAAGCGTTTGATGACCTTAGTGCCAAATTTTATATAATCTTCGGTTAATTCTGGTGTTATGTTTTCGTAAAATAAATAACGAGCAGCCAGTTGTAAACTCAGTGAGTGAGGTGTTTCACAAGGAGATGAAGGCTCCTGCGCCATCATTAGAATTTGGCGGCGAACGATACCATCTGGATCGTGGATTGCATCAGTAAAACCCTGACCTTCTACAGGTACTCCCTCTGGAGGTTTAACGCCTTGGGGGTCGTATGTGCTATCCTTGCCTTTGCAGACAACAACAACATTCTCGTTGCTAAGTTCACTGGCGAGATTTATCGAATTTGACTGATCTTGTGGATCGGCAGAGTCTCGATAGATATCCACTCCAATTACTCGCGGTTGATACTTTTGTAATTGCTTGAGTAACTGAGCTAGGGTATTATCTGAGATTGATTTTGAACCTAAAGTGATTTCCCGTCGAGATTGGATGTCTTTCTCAGTGATTTCCACAATCAGCAATCTGGGATCTGGTTCTTCCTGAGGTCGCAGTAGCATCATTTGGTCGAAGGTTTGCAATTCGGCTTTCTCAAACACTCCGAAGTATCTCAAACTGATAGCTGAAGTTGTGGCGATCGCAGTACTAAGCAGTATAGTCCGGAGGTTATGCTTAAGAGTCGAAATTTTGCTTTTCGTGGAATCAGACTTAGTGTCACTGGTTCTACCGCACAGTTCTTGCCAAGTAACTGGAATAGTCGTAGGATTTTGGCAGATAACTGGCAACCAACTGGCACAGGGAAAGTCATTTTCTAGTCCTTGGAGTCTTTCCCGCGCTTCTCGCACAGCTAGGTAAAATGGCTTACCACCAGCAAAAGCAGGGAGAAAGTTTTTCAAGAATTCCTGCGCTACTAAATCTGGTACCCCTTCGCGCATCACAATCATTTGCGGAATATTCAAATCAGCCAGATCTCGCGCTAAGCCAATTCCATCACAGGAGTTAAAAATAGCCAGTTTTAAACCGCGTGTAATTGCCGCTTTCAGCGCATTCTTTAACTGCGAAACTGTTAAGCTTTCGTCTTGATTGATGTAAATTTGCCCAGTTTCTCCATCAGCAACACTAACGCTATGTCCTGCAAAAAACAGAATATCCCAATTGTGATTCCATAGTTGTTCATCAACTTCTCTACGTGTTGGTTCCACCAGAAATTCAGTTTCTGCACCAGCCAAATTCTGTAGCAAAGAGCGGTCTTTCTCAACGTCAATACCAAAGCTGTTACCCAGAATTGCTAAAATCTTGACTTTGTTTGTGGGAGATTTTCGTATTATCTGAGGAGGCGTATATTCCTGATTGCTTAAAGCTAATTCTGCTTTCGGATAATCCTCAAAAAAGTTCCACAAATGGCAAGGCAGCCGATGCAGTAAAGCAACATTTGTTTCAAAAATTACTCGAATTTCGTCATTGGGACTGAGTAAAGTCCGCAACTGGCGTTCAATATTTTGGAATGACTCTGAATTCAACCACCCATTGATGCTTGCTTTTAGTTGTTGACATACATCATCAAAGTCATGCACAGAGATATTGGTAATATCTTGGGAATGCACTTTAATGCGATGATTGCTGCCCAAACGATAATGTACGGCTTCATACAGTAACCGCCACCTTTTATAGAGTTCGCCTAGTTCAGGTACTGCTGGCAAACTACCTGTAAATTTCATTGGGAAAGATTGATTCACATCCCATAGTTGAGCAGTAACTACAGGGAATCCTCGATTTAAGTCTCCTCCTAACAAGCTGATAACGACTAATTTACTCATTTTTCTTTTGTTGTTCGTTGTTTGTTGTTTGTTGTTTGTTCCAAACAACTACCAACCACCAACCAATAACTAATTACTAAACCACAAAACTTTCTGCGATCTGATAACCATCAAGGGCAATTTGGATATTAAAGTATTCTCCTACTTCTACATCAAAGCGCTTCAATTGCACATAGTTATCTTGTTCTCTAGCTTGTACTTCTTGAATCGTCTCTCCTGATTCTAAAAGCAAAGCCAGCTTGATATTTGCAGGTAAGTAGATTTCTCCAAGAGGTGGATGTAGTTGGACGCGAACACTAACTTGTCTATCGTTCTCAGGTATCAAGGCAATTAGTAGCACCACTTTCTGAGACTTGATTTGCATTCCCAAATCAATCAGCTTGGCTCGCCTGACACTGGCAGTTCTTAAGCCAGCGACACTTCTAAAATTAAAGGCTAAACTTTTTGAGTTTGAACCTAAAATAGTTTCAATAGGTTGCCAAGGAGTCTCGTAAATACCTTTGAGCCAACAGCTGAGATTCACTGGCTTTTGCTCTTTGACAGATCGTGACTGTTGCCGTTGTTCGTATAAGCGCTGTCGCCAGTGTTCATTTGCAAGTAGTGATGCCCAAGTTGTAAATGGTATAGCCAGCCTAGGAAAAGTAACTGTTGAATTACTCAATCTTGATATGAGATTCTCGGCAACAGTTGTTGATAGTTCTGGTAGTGGAGTTATTGTAGCTTGAGTTTCTTCTTCTGTACAAAATTGAACACTCAAACAGAAAGCATTGAGGTCTTTTGTTAAATGCTGTGCGTCTATGCAATAAGTCCTGTCTAATGGATCGTAGCTACCAACAGATTTGAGTTGTTTATGGGTTATGTAACCCCAAATTCGCACCGATTCACCATCTGGTTTGACTTGGACTGCTAAATAATAGTCTGCTGCCCAGTTAGGAATATCTACCCATTCCTGAGGTATTTCTAATTCGCTATCATCTATAGCTTCGCTGGGAATTAAAACTACTCGCTGATTTCTTAATAAAATTGCTGTACCATTTACAAATTCCCAAAAAGTTGTCATGGTATGGGCATTTGGCCAGACAGTAGCTTCGGGAAAATATTCAGTTTTGATCCAATTCAAAAAGGTATCGAGACAAATTTGATTAATATAAGCGCACCAACGACTGGCAGGTGTAGCATAAACCAAGCTTTGCCGCCAAGACTGTGCTTGGAGTGTTGATGAGGTTTCTAACAACCATTCTCTCGGATTACCGAACGGGCAAGTCATGTTTGCAACCTGAATCAATTCATAACTCATAATTGACGATTAAATGATTTTTCAGCCATTCTTCTAAAGCGGTACTCAGATCTTTAATTTGGTTGGAACTCACAGAAATATTCACTGTTTCCTGACTCCATTTGATTAATGCTGCCAGCAAGGATTCTCTGGCTTTAACCAGCCGTCGGGAAACTGTTGGTTGACTCAGCCGCAAATGTTGTACGATTTGTAGCTGAGTTTGTCCCTGTTGATAGTAAAGTTTTAGTAATTCTTGAGATTGTGCATCAAGAAGCTGTAAAGCATTTGATAATACGTTATTTATTTGATTTTGTTGGTTTGCTCGATTGCGGGCGTCCTCTTCGGCTATCAGTTCAGCTATTAATGAATCAGAAGATGGATCTGGCAAATCAAGCATTATATTGGTGTCATCTTTAGTAATATTCAGAGAAATAACAGGCGGATAGAGATAGGTACGCACACTCATTGCCGTCTGGGTTAACCATTGTTTAATTGTGTCTGCGTTGCATTGCCTCGTAGCTTGAGTTAGTTGGCTTTGTCGTTCACTATTGTAGAGGTTGGCGATCGCTTCCCAAACTTGGTGACTGGGTTCTGCTAACTTACCCGTACCTCCAGGCTGATTATGGACATACAGTTGTTTGAAACAAGTCCAGGCTAGGCGATATTGAGCAATGGAAACTGGTGATAATCCAGCCTGATTAAGAGCTGCTAATAGTTGCTTTTTACTTACCTTGCGTAACAATGACCAGTCTGTGCAAAAATCTGCTTCCCGGCGTTGGCGTAAAATATCTCTCAGCCGACTGAGAACCGCCATGCTGGCATAGGCTTTTAAGTTATTGCTGATATTAGGATTGAATTCTTTAAGGATGCTTTCGACCTCAGCATTGGCAAGTTGAAAGCAATCAGCCAAGCTGTACTGGCTGCTTGTCAACTTGGCAACTGTTGCTTGTGCAGCCCAATAAAACTGTTCTTGTAAATAAGCAGACAAATGCATTTTGGCGAGACTGGTAGATTGGTTTTGCCAGTGTTTGTGCCAGTAAAGAGTCAAAAAGTTTTCTGAATTATAAGTTTGTGGGAAGTGCTGCAAACAATTTTGAATACTTCGACGCAATCTGGTGTCAGTTAACCATTTACTAAATCTGTCTCCCTGCAACTGCACGAATGTGGAGAACATATCTGTTATTTGTTGGCGAGGACGCATAAGCAATTAAAAATATAAATTTTTTTTAGCTTAGTCATGAATGACCTTTACTTTAGCGCTCAACTAAAGTAAAGATCGTGTAGAGATGCTTCAAACAGCGTGTCTCTAAAAATCTGTTCAAATTTGCATCTTGCATTGTTTGCAATAGTTGGAAGGCAAAACCTCCTAACCCTCGTTATCAGATTCAACCTGGCAACGAGAATGAGAGCCGCTGGCTCTTCTTGAGAAGGTGCAATATATTAGCAGCTTTAGCTAACTTGAGCTTAAATCGCTAACATCCAAATACTCGCTCTGACAGCACAATTGGGAAAAAGACGCTACTATGCTGATGATTAATGTTAGTATCTCTTAGTTCCTAGTTGGTGCTTCAAGTTGCGCCTTCAGTAATTATACTAGTATAGAGCTATTCTTGTAACATTAACCACTGTTGTACCTTGAATTCTTAGTAGTATTTATTACTTTAGTGCACCTAAATACTACCGGCAATAGAGCGATCGCCATGTTTAAATTCAGTAATTTTTGGGGCTGGTTTCAAAAGTTAGGGGTGGGGATAGTTGGTATCTATACTTTCTCTGCAAATTGTGCGATCGCCCAGGTTACTTCTGATGACACTATACCCAGTAATTCTATTGTCACACGAGAGGGTAACACCTGGAATATCAATGGCGGAACCCAAGCGGGTAACAACCTGTTCCACAGTTTCAACGAGTTTTCTTTACCGACTGGTAGCGAAGCTTTCTTTAACAATAGTGCGGATATTCAAAACATAATTAGTCGAGTCACGGGCGGATCAATCTCAAACATTGACGGGTTGATTCGTGCTAATGGTATTGCCAACTTATTTTTAATCAATCCCAACGGGATTATTTTTGGTCAAAATGCACGTTTGGATATCGGCGGTTCCTTTGTTGCCAGTACTGCTAATAGTTTGAAATTTGCTGATGGCTTTGAGTTCAGCGCTACTACACCTCAATCTGCCCCCTTGCTGACTATTAGTGTTCCAGTCGGTTTGCAATTTGGACAGAATCCAGCGGCGATTCGCGTTCAAGGTACAGGACACGATTTCACAGTTGCCAGTCCCATCTTCTCGCCCGTAACCAGAAGCAGCAGTTCAACGGGTTTGCAGGTGCAGCCAGGTCAAACCCTAGCCTTGGTGGGGGGCAATATCAACTTAGATGGAGGTACACTGACAGCAGCAGGAGGACGGATTGAGTTAGGCAGTGTAGCTGGAGGTTTAGTTAGTCTCAATCCCAGTTCCGGTAGCTGGACTTTCGGCTATGAAGAAGTGCCTGGTTTCGGTGATATCGAGCTATCTCAAAAAGCCTTAGCAGATGCCAGTGGTGTTAGTGGTGGCTTTATCCAAGTACAAGGACGAAATCTTTCGGTGCGCGATGGCTCACTTGTTTTGATTCAAAATCAAGGGTTGCGATCGGCAGGAGCAATAAAAGTCAACACCAGAGAGTCTGTAAAAGTAAGTGGAACCAATGCCGATGGCACAATCCGCAGCAGCCTGACAAATGAAACAGTAGGAGCAGGTAAGGGAGGAGATGTTGAGCTTTCCACCCAGCAATTAGTCGTGGAAGAAGGAGGAACCATCGTTGCCAAAACCCTCAGCCCTGCAACAGGCGGCAATGTAAATATCAATGCTTTCGATTCAGTACAAGTCAATGGAGCAAGTGCAGTTAATCCCAGCGTTACTAGTTCTATCGTTGCTGCCACTTTTGGCCCTGGGGATTCAGGCAATAACACAGTTTCAACTGGGCGTTTAACCACAACTGGAGGAGGAACCGTTGCCTCTGCCTCTTTTGGATCTGGAAAAGGAGGAAATCTCAGCGTCAATGCCACTGATTCTATAGAAATTGTTGGCGTTGAACCCAACTTGTTTTCACCTAGTGGTTTTCTTGCTTCCGCATTCAATGCTGGAGATGCTGGCAACTTGACAGTTAATACACCTAGATTAACAGTTCAGAATGGGGGAAGAGTTGGTGCTTCTACCTTTGCAAGTGGTGCAGCCGGTAATGTTACCATCAACGTCCCTGAGTTCGTGGAAATAAAAGGTACAGTGCCAGGCTCTGTAAATCCTAGTCTAGTCTCTTCCTCTGCTAACCTGGTAGATCAAAGCTTACAAGAACTTTTTGGCTTGCCTCCTGTACCCAGCGGCGCTTCTGGAGACGTGACAATTAATACTGGTCAGTTAAAGGTTACAGATGGCGCTCTAGTGACAACAAGCAATAATGGGTCAGGAATTTCCGGAAATATTAGAGTTAACGCTCGTTCTGTTTCTTTGAATGGTGGAGGTGGCATCACATCTGAATTGGGGGGAACCTTCGTAGGCGGAAAGATTTCTGTCTTTTCTCCCTTCACTGTGGGATCTGTTAAGGGAGGGGACATTGCTATTTCAGCCCAACAGTTTATTGTTCAGAAAGGGGCAGGTATTTCCACTGCTACCTTTACGAATGCAGCAGGTGGTAATGTCAATGTGGATGTCTCGGATTTTGTGCAAGTAGACGGATTTGTGCCTTTTAATCCGAGAGCGCTTAGTTTTATTGGTAGTTCTACCTTTGGTTCTGGAAAGTCAGGAAATGTCAACATTTCTACTGGGCAGTTAAGGGTTCTGAATGGGTCGAGGGTAGGCGCTGGTACATTTGGAAAAGGCTCTAGTGGAGATGTTACCGTCAATGCAACCGAATCTGTAGAAGTCATCGGCGCAGAACTAAGCCAGTCGGTAGGAAGCCTGATCGGTGTTTCTACGCTCAATGATGGAAATGGTGGTAACTTGACTATCAATACACCAAAACTGATAGTTCAAGATGGAGGCAGGATTGATTCTTCCACCGTAGCGAGTGGCTTAGCAGGAAGTATTACTATCAATGCTTCTGAATCTGTAGATGTGAGTGGTAAAATACCTGGAACTGATGAACCCAGTTTGATCAGTGCTGGTGCCACTATTGAGAATGAATTTGCCCGCCGGCTTTTTGGATTGCCCCCCGTGCCAAGTGGGTCTTCTGGAGATGTGACAATTAACACGGGTCAGTTAAAAATCACAGATGGTGCTTTAGTCTCTACAAGAAGTGATGGCTCAGGAACTTCAGGGAATGTGAGGATCAATGCTCGATCTATTTTCCTAGACAACAAAGGTGGTATCACATCAGAACTAGGCGGAACGATCGCAGCAGGACTAATTTCTGTATTTTCCCCGGTCACTATCGGAGGTGGCAAGGGAGGAGACATTGCAATTTCAACCCAACAGCTAGCTGTCCGAGGAGGGTCAAGCATATCCACTGCTACTTTTACGAATGCACCAGGTGGTAATGTAACTATAGATGCCTCTGATTCAGTAGAAGTTAGCGGAGCAGGGCCATTCCAATCCCCAGTGAGCTTTTTAGGTGTTTCGACTTTCAACACTGGAGATGTTGGCGACATAACTATCAACACAGGCAAATTGGCAATTCGGGATGGAGGCAGAATAGATTCTTTGACCACAACGAGTGGCTCAACTGGAAGTATTGCTATCAACGCTTCTAAATCTGTAGAGGTAAGTGGCAAATTGCCTGGGACTTCTATTCCTAGTCTGATTAGTGCTGGTGCTAATATTGAAAATGAATTTGCTCTCCAGATTTTTGGATTGCCGCCATCGCCAACTGGAGCATCTGGAGACGTGACAATCGACACCGATCAATTAATCATCAAAGATGGCGCTCTTGTGACAGTGAGTAATCAAGGAGCAGGAGACGCAGGCAACCTAAAAGTTACATCTCGCTCCATTCGCTTGGATAACCAAGGAAAACTAACAGCTAACTCAGCAGCGGGTACCGAAGGAAATATTTTGCTGAAAGTGCGAGATTTACTGTTGTTACGCCGCAACAGTGAGATATCTGCTGTTTCAGGCACAGCCAAAACTGGTGGTAGTGGTGGTAATTTTATTGCTGATGTTGGTTTTATTGTCGCCGTACCCTCAGAAAATAGCGACATCCTTACCAATGCTTTCACAGGCAGAGGCGGAAATATAACTATCCGTTCTGACGGCATTTTTGGAACTCAATTTCGACAGCAGCAAACATCAGAAAGTGATATTGTTGCCTCAGGAAGAGTTACATTCAACACGCCAAACGTAGATCCGAGTAGTGGATTAATCGAACTGCCTACTAATATAGTTGACCCAACCCAACAAATTTCCACCGCTTGCACTCCCGGAAGTCCACAACGTCAGAGTTCATTTGTTGTTACGGGGCGCGGCGGTTTACCCTTGAGTGCCACAGAATTGCTACAAGATACCGCGACGCTGGCAGAGTGGGTAAGAAGCCGAGGCAAACCTACTCAAGCACAAATGCAACTACAACCAACAAAGGTAGCTACTGCTAGCGCTCCCATTGTCGAAGCCTCTGGTTGGATAGTTGATGCTAATGGCGATATCCAACTAGTGACACAAGCTCCTGTAGTGACTCCTCACAATCAGTGGTTGCCATCTGCATCTTGTCCTGTTCACTGATTTGTTGGTTGTTGGTGGTTAGTAGGGGCGCAAAGCTTTGCATATAGGCGTTGAGATAGCAACCGCACATAAACTATTTTGTACGTAGGCGCGTTGTTTTATACCTGCTTACTATCGCAACGCTTATCTATTCTCTAGTTGCTGAAAGTATCCTTGATGTTATCAACGGTGCGTTCAACAGCATTCTTTGTGTTGTCTACTGCTTTCTGAGTCCGGGCTGCATCTTCCTCTGCTCTTTTCTCAATTCGATCCCTATCTCTCTTGGCTTTGCGCTCGATGAAACTACCACTGTCATCCGTTGCTTGCTCAACTCGCTCGGCATTTTTATTTGCAGTTCGTTCAACTTGATTTGCCGTATCTCGGATGAAATTCTTGGCTCGTCCAGCATCTTCACTGGTTTTCCCTTGAATCTGTGAGCCTAGATCTGCCTCAGCGATCAAGTTGGCAGCAGGATCAGCCATTGCTGCGGTGTTCGCGAAAAACGCACCCTGCCAAACGAAGGCGATCGCTGACACACAAAATAAAGTTGTAGCCATCCAGCGTCCTACAGTCGAAAGCCGTTTCATCAAAGAATTCAGTTTCATAGGATACAATCTCCATGAGATTTAGCATCCTATTTTTACTTCATCTAGCTCATCAGCTAAATCGTTCCCTAGAGAGAGGTTGTCTCATCATAAGTTGGTAAAAAAATTCGCTCTTTCAATAGATTATAATGAACCAACCTCATGCAATCTGCGGTTCAACCCAACTTAGGTAAGTCATCTCTGGGCTTTGGGAATTGCCGATATTAGAGCGCGTAAAGCAGACAAGCAAAAGACGGTTTTTTGGTCGTGTCCAATGATAATTTCGCGCGGTTCGTCAACAGAGTGCCATTCATCATCAAAAATGTAAGCAAAAGGGTAATTGAAGACGGTTGTCGCGTCTTCAAAACACTCCATGCTTGTTGCGGTTGTTCTCAGCCTTACGGTCGTCCAGATCCACGTAAACCCTACATCCGCTCCAACACCTGAATACCTAGCAAAGACAGCCCCAGCTTTAGGGTTCGAGCTGTTAAATAACACAGTGCCAGCCGCGATGTCCGCACTGGTTCCTCAGATTTGAGAACAGGGCAGTTTTCGTAGAACTTATTAAACTTATCACTCAGTTGATACAAGTATTCGCATAACCGATTTGGCAGTAAATCTTGCTCAACATCACCGACGATTTCGTCCAACTGTAACAAATGCTTTGCCAAGGTTAATTCTGTGTCTTCACGTAGTAGAATTTTGGCATCTGCTCCCAACTGTCCAAAATCAATGTTACCTTCCCGACTAATTCCTTGTGTCCGGACGTAAGCGTACAGCATGTAGGGTGCGGTGTTGCCTTTGAGCGATAGCATTTTGTCGTAGCTGAAGATATAGTTGCTGGTGCGATTTTGACTGAGATCGGCGTACTTTACCGCACTAATGCCAACTACTTTCGCAACATGGGCTTTGAACTGTTCAGTTTCTTCCCGCCCTTCTTCTTGTAATCTGGTTTCTAAGTCTGCACGCGCACGGGCGATCGCTTCATCCAGCAAATCCCGCAACCGCACTGTATCCCCAGAACGGGTTTTGAATTTCTTGCCATCTTCACCCAGCACCAAACCAAAGGGAACGTGGACGAATTCCACATCATCGGGAACCCACCCCGCCTTGCGTGCTACCTGAAACACCTGGGCAAAGTGATTTGCTTGTCCAGCATCTGTAACATAAATTATTCTTTTGGCGTGGTCTTCTTGAATCCGGTAGCGTATGGCGGCTAAGTCTGTAGTGGCGTAGTTATAACCCCCATCAGATTTTTGCACAATCAGGGGCAGTGGTTCACCTTCTTTGTTAGTAAAGCCTTCCAAGAAAACGCATTTTGCTCCTTGGTTTTCTACTAGCAACCCAGTCTGTTCTAAATCTTCTACAACTTTTGGTAATAAGGGGTTGTAGAAAGATTCGCCACGCTCTTGCAGTTTAATATCTAGTAAGTCGTAAATTTCTTGAAATTCTGCCCTTGACTGTTCGCACAACAGTTTCCAAGCATGGAGTGTGTCTTCTGCACCTGCTTGTAATCTCACGACTTCTTTCCGTGCAGTCTCTTGAAAAGCTTCATCTTCATCAAACCGCTTTTTGGCTTGGCGATAAAAGCTGACTAAATCGCCTATATCTAAAGCATTTGCAGTCGTGAGGGCTTCTGGGTAAACTTCCCGCAGATAGGCAATTAACATTCCAAACTGCGTCCCCCAATCACCAACGTGATTCAACCGCAGTACATCATGTCCCCGAAATTCCAATATCCGGGCGATGCTATCGCCGATAATTGTCGATCGCAAGTGTCCGACGTGCATTTCTTTGGCGATGTTCGGACTGGAAAAATCTACAATCTCGCGCTTTGGGGTTTTTGCCTTAGCAACTCCCAATCTGGAATCTGCTTGCACGGCGGCGAGTTGTGTTTCCAAGTATTCTGTTGTCAATTTGAGATTGATAAAGCCAGGGCCAGCCACTTCCGGTGGTTTGCAGATTTCCGATACATCCAGTTTATCGACAATGGCTTGAGCGATCGCTCGTGGTTGTTGTCCTAAACGTTTAGCTAAAGATAAAGCCACATTCGCTTGATAATCACCAAATTTAGGATTGCTTGCAGTCACCAACATCGGGTCTACATCGGCGTATTCAGTGCCAAAGGCTGCAACCAAAGCCTGCTGTAATTTCTCTTTTAATAGTTCTTGTGTAGCGTTCATATATATATGGTGTTATCTCTTATTCAGAGGCAATGTGGCTGTTGATGATTAGATGTCCTTAAAGACCTGATTATTCTAACCTTAAAATACGGTAACAGAGTCCAGGTGAAGAATGTCATAGTACACTACAATCCCCTGCACTGTCTGTCACCCTCGACAGAACTTTCTTCTGTCTTACTCTTGTGTCTTACTTATAGTTGTGATTGGATGAAGGAACAACCGTGGTCAAATCGCGGTATCATCCTACAATTAAATTTGTTCAATTCATCGACAATATCAGGACTGTCAAAATCTCTTGAGTTCCGATTGAGGAAACATGATACTGAGGGTGATGCTGACGAAGGTGAGAAATGACTGATGCATAAACAAGAGCATCTTGTGGTTTCAAATCGTATGGATCTTCGTATATTGCTGCCTCAGTAAGAATATCAGCAGTCAGTGTAATTACTTCCACACTCTTCAAGAGCCGAACTCGATACTGCACAAAGCGTTGGCGTTCATCCTCATTACTCTGAACTAACAAACTCGCAATGTCTTGAATGCTATTGATGCGAGTTGTATAGGATGCAGTACGTGCAAGCTGTCGTAACTCAGTGTCGAGTACTTGCTGAAGATCCTTACGACTCTTGGCTTGACGACTCAATTTTTCGTGTGGTTCAGCTAGACTATATGCTGGCATGACAAGCTTTATATGCCCATCTTCACACAGTTGCATAATTTGCTCACAGCTTACAAACTGCTCTTGTTGAAAAACAAGTTCCAGAACAAAGTTAGTTTCAATGTAAACGTTCACGCAACAGCCTCGTGGTCGAATCTGCCTCCGGCAATAGCGTTATAAAGACCTGAGTCAACCAGCCATCGCTGAGACTTACCTATTTCGCTAATAGGCTTCTCGGAGTGAATAATACTTCCGAGCCAAGATGTAATAATTAATTCAAGACTTTGACTACTTATTTTTTGCTCAGTATCTATTCCAGCTTGTTTAAGATAAGGCTGAAGAATGGGACGCGCATCAATAGTATAAGTTGGTTTACTTAGATCGAGTTGTGCATCATCATTAGCCCACAGATAAAACCTGTCAGGGAAGACCATGAGAAAGTAAGGGGCTTTCGGAAAGATTCCGTGGGCGAGGATATTGCGTCGCAGTTGTGCAGCCCACTCTGGCGGAGCATTCAGTTTACTCTTAATCTCAATGACAAGTACCAGTTGACCGTCGTGGTTGTAAACTGCTAAATCCCAGCCAGTATTTCTTTGAGTAGACATGATTTTTTTATTAGTTACTACAATCCATTTTGGCGCAGAACAATATTTAGCTTGTCTATTTCTTTTAAGTCTCCCCACAGCAAATTAAACTCATCTATTAGCAATACTCTCAACAGCCCTTGTTCCATTTTATTTCTGTGCAGCAAAATCCCAATACATCTAGTGCTCAATAGCTAATCCCAACCTAAACTTTCGCTCATAGATCTAAAAACTGATACTGGATCTTCGTCTAAAATTGAACACTTCACTTTCACAGAATCTAAATTATGTGAGCTCAGAATTAACTCGATTAAATCTTTGAAAGAAGTGGAACTCATTGGAGGGATATAGACTTCGTCAATCAGTGTGTTTAAATCAACTCGAACTGGTCTTCCAGAGCATCGTTTCATTCGAGCATCCACAAGTAGATTCAAATAATGATTTTCTTCTGTTGGCTCAGGTAACTCATGAAACATCGCCCGCAATTCTTGTTCGTGCTTAAATGCCGATCGCTTGTATATAAATGGTCTCACAAAGGAGTAAATATCGTTAAAATCTGGTCCGGGAATTGCTTCGTTGACATAATCTAAATATTTAATTTTCCCTACATGAATATCAGGACTATCTGAACCAAAACAATTGATTAATCGCTTATAACTCGATTTAATGGCTATGCCGTCTTTATTTCCTAAATAGAGTTTCCACATTGCCTCAGATTCAGAGTCATCCATGAACCAACAGCTTGCAAATACCGACCTTTTTAATCCCTCGAAAGCCAAGGCACGAATTTCTCTGGGGTCACTAGAACTGATTAAATTCTGAGGCTCAGTTCTAATTTTCATCAAGTCATATTCCATTGTTTTTTTCGTATATGACCCTTCAAATCGGTCTTGAAATTGGCAAGCAGCAGAAAAATACAAAGTCTGTGTTTTGATCAGATGATAAAACTTGGAAATATTCATATATCGCCAGATAAGTTGGTTTTCATTATCTGGCGGGATGAAATCAGGATGAGCTTTATACATTGGTATTGCTCCTCAAAGATTTTTGCCCTCAATTCCGATGCCAGCGAGTACCTTCACGGCTATCTATTAAAGTAATGCCTTGGGTTTGCAATTCATTGCGGATGCGATCTGCTTCGGCAAAATTCCTAGTTCTTCTCGCTTCTTGCCGTTTTTGAATTAACTCCTCAATTTCCGCATCAGTGATACCACACTGGGACACTTCCTCTTCAACCGTGGCTTCCAAACCTAAAACTCTTGCCAACGTGACGAGAGTCTGCCATTGTTTGAATAACTCTTCTGGTGGCGTTTCGGTTTTGCCTTCATGCACTAGGAGATTTCCCTCGCGGCGCAGTTCTTTGGCTAATTCAAATAGCACTGCTAAGCTAACAGAGAAGTTAAAGTCATCGTCTCCCGATTCTTCAAATCGTTTGATGATTTCTTGATCTAGCTGATTTCCGTTATTGGTGAAACCAAGTTTTTCGCCGTGCTGATAGCCAAAGAGTAATCCTTCTTTAAGGGTTTTCCAGCTACTTTCAGCAGTGGCGATCGCTTCATCTGTAAAATCAAGTGGTTTGCGATAATGGGCTTGCAGTACAAAGTACCGCACTGCCATCGGATCGACCGGGCGAGCCAACAGTTCGCGAATGGTAGTAAAGTTACCCAAGGACTTGGACATTTTCTTACCATCTACCATCACCATACCGTTATGCATCCAGTAGCGTGCTAGCGGTTTTTTGATGGCGGCTTCCGATTGGGCAATTTCATTCTCGTGATGGGGAAATATCAAATCTCCTCCGCCACCATGAATATCAATTGTTTCACCAAGTTGCGATCGAATCATCGCCGAACATTCAATATGCCAACCAGGACGACCTTTACCCCAAGGTGAGTCCCAAGCAGGTTCTCCCGGTTTAGCAGCTTTCCATAGGGCAAAGTCAAAGGGGTGTTGTTTTCTACCTTCCGAATTTTCTAGGTCTACCCTACCGCTAGCACCTGCCTGCATTTGTTCCAGATCTCGTCCCGATAGCTTGCCGTAAGTGGGGAAACGCTCCACTCTGTAATAGACATCACCACCAGCAGCGTAGGCGTAATCTTTTGCTTCTAAGGCTTTAATCATTGCCCGGATTTCTGGGATATGTTCCGTTGCCCGGGGATATTCATCAGCATCCATGACGTTTAAGCGCCGGATATCTTCAAAATAAGCATCGATGAAGCGATTTGCCACTGCTTCCATCGTTGTACCTAGTTCTCTCGCACGGTTGAGGATCTTGTCGTCAATATCAGTAAAATTCTGTATGTAGCGCACCTGATAACCGCGCCATTGCAGGTAACGACGTATGGAGTCCCAAACAATGTATGAACGGGCATGACCCAAATGGCAGTAGTCATATACCGTCACGCCGCAGCAATACATCTTAACTTTTCCTGGTTCGATTGTTTCCAACGGTTCTTGGCGACGAGTGAGGGTATTGTAAACGGTTAGGGTCATAACACAGTAATACTTAATCAGATACGCAATAATAGGTTAAAGCAGCTGGGACGTTTATCCAGCATCCCTATGCTAGTGTTTTATGGACTCTCTGCGCTACATTTCTAAATTGACTTTTTTGATAGCAGTGCTATGCAAGCAGTTACCTCTGAATCTCATTCAATGGATGCCGCAAAACAAGGACTACCAGTAACAATTATTACTGGTTTTCTCGGTAGTGGAAAGACAACTTTACTCAATCATATCCTGACCAATCAGCAGGGTTTGAAAACCGCTGTTTTAGTAAATGAATTTGGTGAAATTGGCATCGATAACGAGTTAATTATCTCTGCTGACGATAATAATATGGTGGAGTTAAGTAACGGCTGTATCTGCTGTACCATTAATAATGATTTGGTCGATGCCGTTTACAAAGTTTTAGAACGCCAAGAAAATATCGATTATCTAGTTGTAGAAACAACTGGGCTTGCAGACCCGCTACCAGTTGCTCTCACATTTCTTGGCACGGAATTGCGAGATTTAACTCGTTTGGATTCAATTATTACTGTTGTAGATGCGGCAAATTACAGCCTGGATTTATTTAATTCTCAGGCTGCTTACAGTCAAATTGCCTATGGTGATGTAATTCTGCTGAATAAGACAGATTTAGTTTCTGAGGAAGAATTGCAAACTCTGGAAACCAAAATTAGGGAAGTTAAGGAAGGAGCGAGAATTATTCGCACCAAGCAGGCACAAGTGCCATTACCTTTAATTCTTAGCGTTGGTCTGTTTGAATCAGACAAATATTTTGATACTGTCGAAGCGCACGATCGTGAACATCACCATCATGACCATGACGACAATCATGACCACTCTGAATGCGGTCATGACCATCACGATCATGACCACGACCATGACCATGAACACCATCACCATCATCATTCCGATCACCTAGAAAATGATGGCTTTACCTCACTATCTTTTGAAAGTGATAAACCTTTTGCAATCAGGAAATTTCAGTATTTCTTAGATAACCAACTCCCTGATAACATTTTCCGTGCCAAGGGAATTATGTGGTTTGATGAAAGTCCCAAACGGCATATTTTCCACCTTTGCGGCAAGCGCTTTACTTTGGATGATGATGAGTGGAAAGGTGAGAAGAAAAATCAGTTGGTGCTGATTGGGCAAAATTTAGATCGCGAACAATTGCAAGAACAACTAGAAAACTGCCTGTGTATTCCTTCCACTTCTCGTGGCAAAGGATTTGGAAAATGATGAATGCTGAATTATGAATTATGAAAAGTTTATAATTCATAATTCATAATTCATAATTATTTATGCGTATTGTTGTCCAACGGGTTAAATCATCTCAAGTCACAGTGAACGGTGAAATTGTCGGCAAAATTGGACGAGGACTAAACTTACTCGTAGGTATTGCTGAGACAGATACTGATGCCGAACTTGACTGGATGGTACGTAAATGTTTGGAATTGCGGCTGTTTCCCGATCAAGAAGGTGGCGACAGGTGGCAAAAATCTGTACAAGAATTTGGCGGTGAGTTGCTGGTAGTAAGCCAGTTCACGCTTTACGGCAACTGTCGCAAAGGTCGCCGTCCTTCTTTTGACCGTTCAGCAGCCCCTCAAACAGCCGAAGATTTATATAACCGTTTTGTTGCTAAGTTACGTGAGAGTGGTTTAAAAGTGGAAACTGGTAAATTTGGAGCGCTGATGCAAGTTTCAATCGAAAATGATGGCCCCGTGACTTTACTACTAGAAAAAGAAGCAAGCTAAGTGTTTACACGTAGGTAAAAAATCTAGCCATAATCTAGACTTATTGGTACTAAATGGTGAGAGAATATTAATTTAAGCATCACAAAACTTTAAATACACTCAAAATGGCAAAAATCCAGTTTTCAAGGGGTATCGACGAAGAAGTAATTCCAGAAGTGCGCTTGACGCGATCGCGCAGTGGTGAAAGTGGCACTGCAACGTTTATTTTTCAAAATCCAAAAGCATTGGATGTTGGCAATACCGAAGACATCACTGGCATGTACATGATTGATGAAGAAGGGGAAATAATCACCCGCGAAGTCAAAGGTAGATTTATCAACGGTAAACCAGAAGCGTTGGAAGCAGTTTACCTGATGAAATCCAAAGATGAATGGGATCGCTTTATGCGATTTATGCAGCGCTATGCAGAAGAAAATGGCTTGGGATTCAATAAATCTTAATGAGTCATTGGTCATTAGTCATTGGTCATTGGTTAATAGTTAGTGGTTAGTGGTTAGTGGTTAGTAGGGGCGGGTTTCTATAAAATATCCCGTCATTTAAGCCCACAAGTATCAAAGCTAAACCCGCCCATACAGTAATTGATGGTTGATTGGAACAAACAATAACCAACAAACAACACATGCCAAATGACAAAGGACAAATGACTAATGACTGCAATTCACCAACCCCACCCCGATCAACCAGGAATAACGGTAACTTGTGCTGTTGTTACCGTTAGCGATACACGTTCCCAAGAAACAGATAAAAGTGGTCAATTAATTCAGCAATTACTCCGTGATGCCAATCATGCAGTCGGAGCCTATACGATTATTAAAGATGAACCAACCCAAATTCAAGGGCAGTTAGAACTACTGGGTAAAACTTCCAATTTGGATGCTGTGATTTTTAATGGCGGTACTGGCATCGCGCCAAGAGATACTACCTACGATGCTATAGAAAAATTGCTAGAAAAGACTTTGCCTGGGTTTGGTGAGTTGTTTCGATTTTTAAGCTATCAAGAAATTGGTTCGCGGGTGATCGCATCTCGCGCTGTTGCTGGTATTTATCAAAGTAAACTCATCTTTTCTCTACCTGGTTCCAGCAACGCCGTGCGCTTGGCAATGGAAAAACTAATCCTGCCAGAACTAACTCACCTAGTTAATTTATTGCGTCAATAGGACTGGTTAGTGGTTAGTGGTTGTAGAGACGTGCCATGGCACGTCTGTACATTGGTTAGTGGTTAGTGGTTAGTGGTAATTCTCCCCATCTCCCACTCTCCCCATCTCCCCATCTCCCCATTTCCCACTCTCCCACTCCTCCACTCCTCCACTCCCCCACTCTTCCCCAGTCCCCAGTCCCCAGTCCCTAAAAACTAATCCTTCTTCATCCAGCTAAACATAGCGCGTAAGTCTTTACCGATTTCCTC
Source organism: Fischerella sp. PCC 9605 (assembly GCF_000517105.1). Lineage (GTDB taxonomy): Bacteria > Cyanobacteriota > Cyanobacteriia > Cyanobacteriales > Nostocaceae > PCC9605. The sequence continues at coordinate 309,238 of NZ_KI912153.1, forward strand.
AATTGAGTGTTCGGCTTCTTTACGACGCATGGCGGTAAATCCAGGTTTGCCTGCTTGGTTTTCTAGAACAAACTCCCGCGCAAATTGTCCAGTTTGAATCTCGCTGAGAATCTTCCGCATTTCTGCTTTAGTTTGTTCGTTGACAATCCGAGGGCCACGAGTGTAGTCACCATATTCAGCAGTGTTGGAAATACTATCGCGCATTTTAGCGAGTCCACCTTCCACAATTAAGTCAACAATCAGTTTGACTTCGTGGAGACATTCAAAATAAGCTAATTCTGGCTGATAACCAGCTTCTACCAGAGTTTCAAATCCAGCTTTAATTAAGGCACTTAAACCACCACACAATACTGCCTGTTCGCCGAATAAGTCGGTTTCGGTTTCTTCGCGGAAAGTGGTTTCGAGAATGCCAGCACGGGTTCCACCGATACCTTTAGCATAAGCCATGGCCCGATCGCGTGCTTGTCCGGTAGCATCCTGAAAAACTGCAAATAAGCAAGGTACTCCTTGTCCTTCTTCGTAAGTCCGCCGTACTAAATGTCCGGGCCCTTTGGGTGCTACCATGATCGCGTCTACGTCAGGTGGTGGCACGATTTGACCAAAGTGAATATTGAACCCGTGGGCAAAAGCTAATACATTCCCTTCTTCTAGCTGGGGTTCAATTTCGTTTTTGTAAACTGTTTTTTGTACCTCATCAGGTAACAAAATCATCAGCAAATCGGCAGCTTTGGCTGCATCTGCCACACTCTTGACAGTTAACCCAGCGGCTTGGGCTTTAGCTGCTGACTTACTGCCCGGATATAATCCGACAATAACGTTCATGCCACTATCCTTAAGATTCAGGGCGTGGGCATGACCTTGGGAACCATAACCGATGATGGCGATCGTTTTTCCGGCTAAAAGGTCTAAATTTGCATCTGCGTCGTAATACATCCGAGCCATAAGCGCGTCTCCAGTCAGCAAGCATCCTGTTTGTTTGCAGACTTGTTATTTTACCGAATTATGGTACCGTTTCTCGATCAATTCTTTGGACTTCCTCATCAGATAATTTCACATCGAGGGCACGTACAGAATCTTCAATGCTAGAAATTTTGCTAGCACCGGGAATCGGCAAGATACATGGTGACTTGGAACGCAACCAAACTAATACAATACAGTACACTGATACGCCTTTTTGTTTTGCTAACTGGGCAATAATCGAGATATCTTGCAAATTCTCATGGCGACGACTACCACCAAAAGGACTCCAAGGCAAAAAAGTCAAACCTTCAGTCTCACAATATTCCAGTACGCCATCAAACTCGGGCTGGCGATACCAAGGATTGTATTGGTTTTGCACCGAGACGATATCAATTACATCCCGTGCCCTTTGAATTTGTTCCACAGAAAAGTTAGAAACTCCCACAAAACGAACGATCCCCGCTTGTTGTGCTTCTTTGGCTGGTGTTAGGGATTCCTCAATGGTATAGTCAGGATCTGGTGCGTGATATTGCCATACATCAATAGGTTTATTACCACCTAAAGCCTCAAAGCTGATGCGAATAGTCTCACGTAAGTGTTTTGGGTTGCCATTACGTGTCCAGTTACCATTGGGACGCATCAAGCCACCCTTGGTTGCGACAATCACTTTGCTTGCATCGCCATCGTAAGTTTGCAAGGCTTTATGAATCAATTGCTCGTTGTGGTGCTTATCTGATTCATCTTTGCAGTAAGAATCAGCGGTGTCTATGAAAGTGATTCCTAATTTCAAAGCGCGATGAATAACGTTAAGCGATCGCGACTCTGAGGGGCGGTTGCTTAACGACATCGGCATACCTCCTAAACCGATGGCACTAACATCAACACCTGTTTTTCCTAGTTGTTTTTTATCCATATTTATGCTTTAGTTTTCAGCACTATTATCTATTGTTATTTACTAATTGGTCAGACCCTTCTTGACAATTCATCTCTCAAAAGGTTTATTGTTTTTTAATAAGCAACCTCAACAATTAAATAGTAACTGGGTGTGGATAAACAAAACTATGAGCGTCCTAACGATCATTATGACGACTGCATTGTTGTCAAAAAATTTAGATAAGTATTTGCGAAAGTTAGTATGACCATATAGCTGCTACAGACCTTTTGCAAAAATAACTTTTGCCACCTGTAGGAAAGGGTTAAAAGTCAAGTAGGAACGAAAAAGATAACTACTTTTGCTACACCCCTAATCCATGCTGCGTCATACCTTTATTCATGTTCTTATCTTTTTGTAAAAAGTATAAATATAGACATTGACAAGTAGTATGTTTTTATAATTTGCAGAGATATAAATCAGTGAGCAGCAAATAAAGTGTAATTATATTGTTAAAATCAAGCAAATTGCATGATGCTTCAAATATGTTTGCTTAGATTGTAATATTACGTAAAAATACATAAAGTATTTTTATAAATCAAATCTTTTATATCAAAATTTATGAAAAGTAGAAAAAGCTGGAAACATTTACTTCAAGAAAGCTTCATAGAACAGTTAGTAATCTTTAGTTATATTATGTGACGCTTTTGAAAATGTATTACTTTGAAATATCAATCCCTTTTTCTGGAGTCAATTTATGGCACACCCCAGGGAAGCAGTTCCTACCGTCACTTTTGTTGATAACTATTGTGCAACTTACCAGCACCTTTTCCCAGAAGTCAGAAGCTTTGAATTCTTCAAATGGCTGCATTTGGGTCTAATTTCTGATATTCCTCGTAAAACACTGCCTGCAATTGCCCAATATCTAGGTTTAAGCAACCATCAATCTTTACTTCATTTTTTGACTGAATCACCTTGGCAAGTAGAAGAACTGAGAAATCAGAGATTATCTATTATTCGTCAGGTGTTAGAAGGAAGAAGTTTTACTTTGATCATTGATGATAGTGGAGATAAAAAGAAAGGTAAAACTACCGATTATGTAGACAGACAATATATTGGCAATTTAGGCACAGTCGAAAATGGAATTGTTTCAGTCAATGCCTATGCTTTTGTAGACGGTCTGATTTTTCCCTTAATTTTTAAAATTTTCAAACCTTTAAAAAGACTGAAACCGCAAGACATCTTTAAAACAAAACCTCAATTAGCTGCCGAGATAATTCAAGAACTACAAGAGAGAGGGTTCAAATTTGACTTGGTATTAGCAGATACTGTGTATGAAGAATGCGATTCTTTGATTAGTGTCCTCAATCAATTTCAACTCAATTTCATCGTTGCGATTAGAAGTAATTATGGTTTTTGGCTAGCTCCGAGTCAGAGACTTAGGTACACCAGATGGAAGAAATTCCACAGGCTGTTCTCTAAAGGCAAGACCGAAGAAAGCTACATTCGTGAAATTATCTTCGGAAAGCATCGACAAACCCGCTATTGGCAAGTTACCACTGACCGAGAAAATTTTTCTGACAACTTTACTTTGTTCCTAATGAGTAATTTACCAGCATCTATTCCTTCAGCAGTACGTAATCCTTATGGATTAATAACTTGGTTAGAGTACGGCTGTAAGCACAGTAAAAATTACATAGGTTGGTCTGATTTCCGCGTCACTAATTACGAACAAATAGAACGTTGGTGGGAGGTAGTATGTAGTACTTACTTAATGCTTAGTTTACAATTTCATGTCTTCCAGCAAAAATCAAATCAAGCCATTACAAGCCAAAACACCGAACTTATCGCTTAAATTATTTTTTGTTATTAGCCCTACTCCAGATTATTACTGTTTTAATACTCAATGACAAGCAAAATATAGCCATCCTGATTTCAGTAGCATAGCTGCCTTAAGTTTCAGAAATAGAGGTAACTGCTGTTGTATTTACACTTAACGAGTCAGCTGCATCATTTCTACAAGAAAACTATGAAGGCATCATTGCGAAGTCGTCAAGGTATAAGTAAAAGCCTATTCACACTGATAGCGATCGCTGGTGTTGCAAGTGTAATGTCCTTTACCAACCCTAATAACAATGCCTATGTTGACTATGCCGCAAACCGACTTACCAGCGAGATTCAAAATGCTGTTTGTAAAGGGCCACAGTTGCCACAAGGACAGTTGTGGGAGGGTGTTAGCAAACTGACAGCCACTACCTGCAAATCTGGACTGGCAACAGGACTGGCTTTTCAAAGTAGTAATATCAAAGACGTTATTACTCAATCAACCGAGCGCCAGAACTTTTTCATTTTCAGTATCTATACTACAAAAGTCCCTGGATATAACTTTAGAACGATAGGCGCATTTGGTAATTTCCTGACGTTTCAAAAATAGCAGGGTTTTAGTGATAAGTAGATCGGCACAATTAAAGTTAACTCGTGAAGATCGTCATTTGTCATTTGTCATTTGTCATTGGTAGGGGCAAAGCATTTGTACTAGTACATTCAGTTTTGATGTCAAGATATATATACAAATGCTTTACCCTTACAGGCGTGTTTACTTTTCGTAACTCGCGTTATGTTTATTTCCACTCACCTACTTAATTGAGTAGGCAATTATAGATTGTACCTATGGGTGATACTACAAAAACCTCAAAGGTTTGTACTGATGATGACGAAACGATGGTGCTCAGGAATGCCAAGATAGGTAGCAGAAGCGTATTTAAACTCTTATGCCAGAACTACGCCACTCCATAGCCCAGCACTACCACGAACGCACTAAGTATGACCCTGAAACTATAGCCTCTAAACATAAGGGGTTAGACTGGGCAAAGCAACCTGTGCCGTTCAAAGAGTACAAAATTGGCTCGACTTTTGACCTCAAGCCCTACATTCAAGATCAGCCTGAGGCTTTTGTCAACAACTCAGATACTCAATGGTGGCAAAGATTATCGCGGCTTTTGTTTTGCAGCTATGGACTGACTGCCAGAATGCCTTCTATGGGAAGCGCGGTGTATCTCCGTGCTGCGCCTAGTGCTGGTGGTTTGTATCCAGCAGAGGTGTACGTAGTTTCTCGCGGTACGCCTTTATTGCCTCCAGGTCTGTATAACTATCAGTGTCGGACTCATTCCTTGATGCATTTTTGGGAAAGTGATGTTTGGCAAGCTTTGCAAGCAGCTTGTTTTTGGCATCCTGCTTTGGAAAGTACTCAACTGGCAATTATTACCACTGCTGTTTTTTATCGTTCGGCATGGCGCTATGAAGATAGGGCTTACCGCCGGATTTTTCTGGATACAGGACACCTTTTGGGTAACATCGAGTTAGCAAGTGCTATTACTGACTATCGTCCTCATTTAATCGGTGGCTTTGTGGATGAAGCGGTCAATGAACTACTTTATATCGATCCTCAACAGGAAGGAGCGATCGCAATTCTTCCCCTAGCTGATTTACTAGATATTAAACAAAACTTGCCCACATGGCGAACTGCCCTACCCTCCGCCACCGAAACTAATTATCCTGAAATTCCCGATGGTGAGTTGTTGAACTACTTTCACAAGGCCACCCAAATCCAACCAGGCACAACTGGCAAGCTGAATTTGCCGGAAGTCAAACAAGAAAAGTCCTTGGAGGATAAGTACAATTTTCCTTTCTGTCAAAAAATTTCTACTGCCACTACGCCCGTGCAGTGGGGCGAAAAGCTTGAAGACTTGGAAGCTACTATTCTCAAGCGACGTTCTACCCGTGCTTACACAGGTGAAGATTTAACATTTGATGAATTAAAAGCCTTACTTGATTTCACTTATCAACCCCAAAATTACATCGACCAAGGTTTAGATATTTCTCCAGACTACTTTGACCTGAATTTAATAGAAACATTTATCGCCGTTTCCGGTGTCAAAGGACTTGAGTCAGGCTGTTACTATTACGCACCCAAAGCGCAAGAATTACGACAAATTCGCTTTAAAAATTTCCGTCGGGAGTTACACTTTCTCTGCTTGGGACAAGATTTAGGTCGAGATGCGGCAGTGGTGTTATTCCATACAGCAGATTTGAAGGCAGCAGTTGCTCAATATGGCGATCGCGTTTACCGTTATTTACATATGGACGCAGGTCATTTGGGGCAAAGGCTGAATTTAGCCGCAATTCATCTTGGCTTGGGCGTCAGCGGTATTGGCGGCTTCTTTGATGATCTAGTCAATGAAGTTTTAGGTATTCCTGCTGATGAAGCAGTGTTATATATTACTACATTTGGACGTCCCCGTTAGGAGAGTAGGGGAGATGGGGTGATGGGGAGGTGGGGAGAATAACCACTAACCCTTCGGGTTCGCTAGTCGCTCATGGGGGGAACCCCCAAGACCGCGCTAGCTCACCACTAACCACTAACTACTAACTGTTGACTATTGACTAAATTGAATAAAGAGCGATCGCAAAGCGCGATCGCCCCGTTCGTTTATCTACAGACAAATCAGCCAAGGGTGGAAATCTTTAAATCTTGGCTTCTTCCTTCACTAACTTATCCCAACCCAAATCTTTCAGGCTGTTGTTCCGACGCAGCGGACGGGTTACTAACTCAAGAATGTCACGGGCGTTGGTAAAGCCATGAATTTGAGCAAAAGTAAACTCTACAGACCATTTAGTGTTGATACCGCGTGCTTCCAACGGGTTGGCATGAGCCATACCAGTAATTACTAAGTCAGGCTGTGACTCATAAATCCGCTGGACTTGGTTGTAGTTGTCTGGCTTCTCAACAATTTTTGGCATGGGTACGCCCATTTCCTTGCAAGATTTCTCCAGCAAAGCTAACTCAGCAGCTTGGTAGCGCTTGTCCATGTAGGGAATACCAATTTCATGCACGGTCATACCGCAGCGCACCAAGAAACGTGCTAGGGAAACTTCCAGCAAGTTATCACCCATGAAGAATACAGACTTGCCACGAATCAGTTTTACGTATTCTTCCAAACCTTCCCAAATTTGGGCTTCCCGTTCTTCCAAACCTTTCGGGGTAATGCCAAACACCGAGCAAATTTTCTCAATCCAAGCACGAGTACCATCAGGGCCGATGGGGAAAGGTGCACCAATTAACTTGCACTTGCGACGCCGCATTAAGGTTGTAGCGGTGCGGCTAAGGAAGGGATTGACACCAGCGACATAATACCCTTCTTCAATCACAGGTAATTCTGTAAAGCGCTTGGCGGGTAGCCAGCCAGAAACTTTGATCCCTTGCTTCTTCAGTTCTAAGGTGAGTTGAGTAACTACAGGGTCGGGGAGAGAACCAAATAGTACCAAAGGCGGGTGATCTACGTACTCGGATTCTTCTTGTGCGACTTCTTCTTTCTTCTTACCAAAATTGAGCAGTTTTTGAATCGCGTTACGCTCGTTTTTATCAGCTTCTACCACAGGGGTCTTATCCGGACAGCGTGTCGCCATCGCCGCTAACACCGTGTCTTCCCCTTGGGTGAAAGCATAGTCTAAACCATTGGCACGAGCCACGACAATAGGGATACCAATTTCAGATTCTAGCTTGGGAGCCAAGCCTTCCAAATCCATTTTGATAATTTCGGTAGTGCAGGTGCCAATCCAAACAATTACACTAGGATTGCGATCGCGTTTAATCTGCAAGCACAGCCGCTTTAATTCTTCGTAATCATTCAGTTGTGCTGAAATATCCCCCTCTTCCAACTCTGCCATCGCGTAACGGGGTTCCGCAAAAATCATCACCCCCATCGCGTTTTGCAGGAAGTAGCCACAAGTCTTTGTACCAATTACCAAAAAGAAGCTATCTTCAATTTTTTGATATAACCACGCCACACAACTAATTGGGCAAAAAGTGTGGTAATTACCGGTTTCACACTCAAAATTTAAAGCTTCTGGTTGAGCAAGAGTCATTTTAGTATTTTCTCCCCATGATTTTTAAAGTTAAGAGTTAAGAGTCAACAGTCAATGGTCAATGGTCAATAGTCACTAGTAAAAAAATCTTGACTCTGGACTATTGACTTTTGACTAATCAAAACTCCTAACTCTGCATTTACGTGTTGGGGAAAAGACTGGCAATTTCCGAGTCGTCCAAACCGTTAGTTGACAGTTCTTCCCCTAAAAAAATATCTGTATTTGCTTCACCCTTAAAAGAAGCTGTCTCGTTACCCCAAACATCTGATAACACGTCAGCAAATCCATTCTCGTTAGGTACAGCGGAAATTGTGTTATCTACTTCCTTGATCCCATCAAAGGAAATATCACCAAACTCGTCAGCTGCATCTGTTTCGTGCATTTGCTGGAACTCATTTTTTGAGTAGGGATCTTGGGGCGAGGAGTTATCGTCCTCCATACTACTCAGGGTTTCCGTAGCCATTGCCCTCAGTTCATCCCGCAACATCGTATCAGGAACCATGAGGGTTTCTTCATGGTTGTAGGTTACTTCCAAATCGTGAGCAATGGCATCGTTCCCAAAACCATCTGTCTCGGATGTTGTCAATGTTTCATCATGGGATTTCTCTTCCATGACGGCTGCTGACTCATTGTCTTGTTGCGATCCTTCTGTTTTGGGAATATGATTACCCAGAGCAATGTCTGGATCGAAATTTAAATCCAGCACCTCAACTAGGGTATCAGCATCAGGATTCAATTTGGAGAAAGGTAGCATCAACTGCGCTAGCTTCGGTTCCAGCGCGTTAGCCACTCCCAGGATGAGGTAAGAAGGCGGTCGCTTGCCACCATCAGGTGTGTAAACTGATTCCACCTGCATGTGCAGCTTAATCCAGTCGCGATTGTTCTGAAAGAATTGCAACCACTTTTGCTTAAGCGAATCTGTAAAACTGTAAAAGAAAGCCATACTCTCATCCTGAGAAAAAAATGATTTATACAATCATCAAGTCTAATTCTTCTTCCGGATTAGGAACCTGTGGTTTCTTCGGATTTAGATAAAAATCGGATAACAGAGAGAATAATTCCCTGTCTTGGGCATCTTGCGGTACCACACCCTCAGGAAGTGCCAAAAGTTGGTCAGCGATATTTAAGTAATAATCGCAAACGTAATTCAAAGAGGGATCGGTATCTGCCATTTCAAACAAAGTCTTACCCTTAACACGGGAAACACGGATATCTTCAATCAAAGGTAAGACTTCCAAAACTGGCATCGGCACCGCTTCCACGTATTTTTCAATCAGGTCGCGCTTAGAGGTACGATTACCAATTAACCCAGCCAGACGCAGTGGATGAGTCCGTGCTTTCTCTCGTACGGAAGCTGCGATGCGGTTAGCAGCAAACAAGGCGTCAAAACCGTTGTCTGTAACAATGATGCAGTAGTCAGCATAGTTAAGGGGTGCTGCAAAACCACCGCAAACAACGTCACCAAGAACGTCAAATAAAATCACATCGTACTCATCAAAGGCGTTGAGTTCTTTCAGTAATTTTACCGTTTCGCCTACTACGTAACCACCACATCCAGCACCAGCGGGTGGCCCGCCAGCTTCTACGCAATCAACTCCACCATAGCCTTTGTAGATCACATCTTCAGGCCAAATATCTTCGTAGTGGTAGTCTTTTTCTTGCAAGGTGTCGATAATCGTTGGAATCAAGAAGCCGGTAAGGGTGAAGGTGCTGTCGTGTTTGGGGTCGCAGCCAATTTGCAATACTTTCTTGCCACGCTTGGCTAAAGCGACGGAAATATTACAGCTAGTTGTAGATTTACCGATACCGCCTTTTCCGTAAACTGCTAATTTCACTGTTTTTGCCTCTTATGGTTTTTTATTATTGGCTCAAACACTTGCAGCACCGTCTGTGACGGCGATGTGTGAGGTCTTCGAGTGTCATTATTGTCCAAATAAAACTGAAAATAAAGGGGTTTTTAAAATATTTTAGGGCGATATTCAGAGTAAATAAAGCTTTATTTGAATAATCACGAAAAATAATCTTTATAAAATCATTTAAAGCCTTAAAAATCATAAAATAACTATTTTATTTATAACAAATATATAAAATAGTTACAAAAAGCAAAAAATTATCTAGCCTTGATTTATAGGGTTTTCATCAAAAAACTTATGGCGAAATAGCAGAATTTACGCTATGACCCTAAAAGGGTTTTGCTTATGGAATTGGTATTCATAGGGTTTAGAAAGATTTATCTGTAAATTGAGCGGCGTAACCTATCTTTAGTTGATACAGCGATCGCGATCGCTAAAAGCAAAGCATCGACAAAAGTCAGATTCATACCAAGTTGCGTTCAGACATAGCAATAGCAATTCATGCCCTCTCCCCTTCCCCTGTTCCAAATTGGGAGAGGGGTGCCGACAGGCGGGGTGAGGGAAGTACTATCTTTGACTGCAACTTAGTATCAAATACCTAATGTATTTGCGTGCATTGTATGTATCTAGAATGTCGTGCTGGCAATGCCACTACCGAAACTGATTCCAAAAAAATTGGCAGTTGCCAATCAACTGCCAAGACAAGGTGATTACTAGTTTTGAGGCATCAATCAGAAAATGTAAAAAATAATTACATTTAAAAAAATTGGCTAAATTTTTCTAAAACAGACATCTAACTAGCTTGACGCTGGAAACACTCCTTTTGTTTGTTAGTAGCGCCCCACGAAGCCGCGTTTTCGCCTTTGCTATGAATGGAAGAAACACCTCTTTTCCTCCGACCCTGTTCCCTGTGTTTCTTGAAAGCGCCCCACGGGGGGGCGATCGCCGCCCGTTACTGATGTAAAGAAACTTTTATAATGGAAAGTACCCCGACAGCTAAAACCGAAGTCTCAATAGTGCTTTTAAGCCTGCTTGAAAGCGTGGTTCTGGGCTTTTATGGTTACTATATTGGTGAAGTAGCTCTCGCTACTATCCCGGTCAGAAGATTATCTCACAAGACCAGCCCAGGTCAGGGTATCTCATCATTGCTTTGGTTCTAGAGTTGATATTGACTCTAGGACGTTTTGTTTTACTTGCAAATTTCCATAGCCCATAAATTTTAACGATTTTTGGTGTTTTTAGCCTTGATATGTGGGGCAATGAGTTTCTCAGAAGGTAGTTAGTAGTTGGTGGTTACTTTTACTTAGCTAAGATGTAACGGATAGCAGCAACGCGAAAAAATTTTTCCCGACATATCCCGACATATTAAGAATGATCGTAGCTTGCAGTGGGAAATGGAGAGTAGAGGAACAAAAAGCCTTGCGTTTGATTGCAGAGTCCAAAATTGCTCCCTTTGGGTGATTACACTGAGAGATGAGATAGTGGGATCTACCGAATCAAGCCATGTCCCTCACTTTCAGCTTCGCGCTTACTCAAAACCAAACCTTTGAATTGCGCTGCGATTATGGTTCACGTCGTCTGGATAGCGTTGAGTTGAGCGCACTTATTAATTTATCTGAGCAAAATTACTATCAGCAAAAAAGCGATCGCCCATCCGAACTCATCCAATTAGGACGACGGCTTTACCACTGGTTGGATGGCAAACAAGGATGGCTGAGAAGGTCACTAGATGAGGCGGATGAGGGGACAATTTATTTAGATTTGGTTCAAACTAGCGAAGCCCAAGGTTTGAATCAAGATACACAAAAGATGGCGTTAGGATTAGCACATCTACCGTGGGAATTGCTACATGACGGCACAGTCTTTTTACTTACACGGCAGGATATAGCAGTATTGCCGGTGCGTTCTTTACAACAACGCCACACTCAAGTTATTGGTGTGCAAAATCGTCCTTTGCGGTTGCTGTTTATGGCGACTGCACCGGAAGATCCCAGAGTTCCGCCCTTGGCTTTTGAACACGAAGAAAGCAATATTCTTGAAGCAACCAAAGACCAGCCGTTAGCATTGATTGTCGAGGAAAGCGGCTCGGTCGAGGAATTAGCTAATCTGGTGAAATCCTACCCCCAAGATTATTTTGATGTCTTTCACATCATAGGACATGGGTTAATTTATACTAAGGAAGACTACGGCTTTTTGCTGCCCCAAGGGCGAACAATCCCAGATCATACCCCCTGCTTCATCACTGAGGATGAGGTGGGGAATGTGCAACTTACTACCGTGAATGACCTAGCGACAGCCTTTCGCGGACGCTGGCCGAGGGTGATTTTTCTGTCAGGTTGTCACACGGGACAGGTTCCCAACAAAGGAACAGTACCCTCAATGGCGCAGCAATTGGTGAAGGCGGGGGCGGGTGTAGTTTTGGGTTGGGCGCGTCCGGTGTATGACCGCACGGGTATTATCGCAGCGCAGGCATTGTATCAGGCTTTGGCAACGGGTGATACGGTAGAAGCAGCAGTCAAAGCTGCCCAGCAAGAGATGATTGCTGAAGAATGCACCGATTGGCATTTATTGCGGATTTATCGAGATACGCGCCCCATTCAGGAGTTAGTAACACCCTTGAGAACGAGGGGCAGAGAAAAGCTGGTATTTGCACCACCAGAACAAGAATTTTTGGACGAGAATAATATAGTTAAAGTCGCCAGTCGGTTTGAGTTTGTCGGACGCAGGCGGGCTTTACAAAGGTGTTTGCGGGCATTGCGAGAAACCAGCGACCAAATCGGCGTGTTTATTGCTGGGATGGGCGGACTGGGTAAGAGTACCTTGGCGGCACGACTGTGTACGAGAGTGAGAATTCAACGCCCAGAGTGTCAGCAGGTAGTGTTGATTGGGCCTTTGGATGAGGTAGGGTTGCTTAATAAACTCTCTAGCAAATATGAACGGTTTGCAGATGTTCCCGCACTGTTGAATGAACCAAAGGTGAGTCTTAAAGGACGACTGCAAAACTTTTTTGAGGCAATAGAAAACGAACATAACCAGCCTTTGCTGTTGGTGCTGGATGATTTTGAGCAAAACATTCCCAAGGCTAACATTGAAAATGGCTCATTGCGGATGACGGCGGAAGCCTACCGGATTTTAGAGGCGATTTGTGCAGCACTGGCAGAAAATGGGGCTTCGAGTCGGTTGATAGTTACCTGTCGCTACTTGAAAGAAGATACCCTGCCACCCCACCGCCTGCATTTAGAATCATTGGCGGCGATGAGCAAAAGCGATATTGATAAAATCTGCCGTCCGTTAGATAAAGAAGTTAAGCAACAGCCAATCACGCAACGGATTATTAGAGTAGCTGATGGTAATCCCCGCTTGTTGAAATGGCTGTTAGAAATAATTCAGCAACCGAGTTTAGAACCAGATGCGCTTTTGACTCGTTTAGAAGCGACTGAGCAAAAGTTCCGCGAAAATATTTTGGCACAGACATTGCTGGACGCTTTGGAAGTTGAAGAGAAAAAGTTTCTGGCGCGGTTGAGTGTGTTTCAATTGCCAGTAACAGAGGATATTATTAGCGCTGTTGAAGAGAACCTCACCCCTTCCCCTCTCCTCGCTAAGGAGAGGGGTGCCGAAGGCGGGGTGAGGTTTTCCCCTAGTCAGGAGAGGGGTGCCGAAGGCGGGGTGAGGTTTTCCCCTAGTCAGGAGAGGGGTGCCGAAGGCGGGGTGAGGTCATCGCTAAATAAACTCACTAGCCTCAGCTTAGTCGAATCTGCCACCACTCACCCCACCCAAACACCCACCTATCGCGTCACCACGATTTTAGAACCACTGTTAGAGCCAGTATTAAATCAGGAAGAGTGGCAAACAACTAGACAACAAGCGGCAAGAAAAATCTATCAAATCTGGTGGGAGGAAGCTGAAAATGAAACAGAAGAACAAGCACTAGAAATTGTCCGCTTGGGACTGTTAGCGAAAGAGGAAGAAATAGCCGTCAGCGTTGGTGACACAATCGCTTCGGACTGGGTAAATAGTTCCCGGTTTTTAGAAGCATTAGAACTGTGTCAGCAAATTTTGGCAGTCTATGAAGACTACCGCATCTTGGGAGATATTGCCCGTGCAGAACAGGTTTTAGGCTTCGTGGAAGATGCTGCTAACCACTATCAGCAAGCTTTAGAACTTTGCCCGGAAGATGACGATATCCGCAATGCTGCCACCTTGGGCAACATGGCAGGGTTAATTGCCCAACAAGGAGATATCAAACGAGCCCTTTCCTTGTGGGGGCAATCTTTGGAACTCAAAGAGCACTTTGGCGATGTCCAAGGCAAAGCCACTATCCTCAACAATATGGCACGAGTTATTGCCCAACAAGGAGATATCCAGCAAGCACTTTCCTTGTGGCGGAAATCTTTAGAACTATTTGAACACTTTGGTGATGTCCAAGGCAAAGCCGCAATCCTCAACAATATGGCACGAGTTATTGCCCAACAAGGAGATATCCAGCAAGCACTTTCCTTGTGGCGGAAATCTTTGGAACTTTATGAGCGCATTGGCTATGTCCAAGGCAAAGCCACAATCCTCACTAACATCGCAGGGATAATCGCCCAACAAGGAGATATCCAGCAAGCGCTTTGCTTGTGGCAGCAATCTTTGGAACTTTATGAGCGCATTGGCTATGTCCAAGGCAAAGCCACAACCCTCAATAACATCGCATGGCTAATCTACAAACAAGGAGATATCGAAAGAGCTATTTCCTTGCGGCAACAATCTTTGGAACTTTATGAGCGCATTGGGGATGTTCAAGGCAAAGCCACAATCCTCAACAATATGGCATCAGCAATTGCCCAACAAGGAGATATTGAAAGAGCTACTTCCTTGTGGCAGCAATCCTTGGACATTATTGAAAGCATTGGCGATGTTCAAGGCAAAGCCACAATCCTGGCAAATATGGCTGATGCTGTAGGTGAGACTGGGGATAAAGCTAAGCAGTTAGACCTAAATTTGCAAGCTGCCCAGTTACTTGCACAGGTTCGTGCCTATGGTGATTTGGTTAGGGTTCTGCGAAATTTAGGCGTAGTGTATGAAGGTAAGGGTTTAGTTTACCTGGGTCAAGCAACTTGGTTGGTGTTAAGGATTCAAGCCCCTTTAGCAAATACAATTCAACTAATCCGTAATTTGTATAACTCTGTACCTCAAGATCGTGAACTAAAAGCTTTGCTAGGGACAACAGCCCTATTTTTGTGCAACCATCGAGGCGAAGGTCATCCACAGTTAGAGGAACTCAAGAATATTAGTTTGAGGATGATATCAGAGGTGGCAGTTGCCCAAGGAATTGAAACGCAGGAAGCTTTTGATACTTGGTTTATTCAGCAACACTTGAATAATCCGGATTATTTCCTTCCTCAACTCAATCAGCGCCTAGAGGAGATTATCGGCGATCGCTGGTTGTTTGACCGCAGTCAAGTTTAATAGTTAACTGTTAAAGTGTTGATACTTGCTCACGAGGGCGTTGCTGAATCAAGGTATGAATCCAAATGTAGAGACGCGAAATTTCGCGTCTCTACAAGGTTTTTGGCAGAACGCAAAATCATCCGCTTAACCAAACAGTGTTGGGAGTGATGCGATCGCTCTATTGCTACATGAGATAATCACTTCACGCTGATTTCACTGTTACAAAGAATCTTAACGAGAGAGTGAAAGCCCCGCGCTTTTAAGCCTTGTCATTACCGACATTTTTCTCAAACTGGCTGGCGATCGCTATAAAATCCGATTAGGGCGGAGAGTAGTCCACCACACTAATTTTGATAGGTTTGTAGTGAGGGCTAGAGCCGCTCATTTTAAGCACGTGCATTGCTTACTACGAACTCCCTTAGCCTGTCAAAATCTTTATGGCAGACTAAGAGTGTCAATCAACTATCACTTGATTCAGTAAAGCTATCCACATATCTGGTGGTTCTGCGTAGTAATCAATTTCCTCCACTTGATATCGATAGGAATAACGATCATCTCGTAAAATAATCCAGTCACCTCGTTTAATACCTCTACGCTGCGCTGTCATGTATCCTTTTTTATAGTTTTCTAACGGCTCAAATACATAGTCACGTCCATGAACAAATTCAGTAAAATCATGTATTTTATACTTTTGGTATTTTGGGATATTTAGTATAAATTTAATGATCGAACTATAAATAACATTTTGGTTGTTGTCTGACCTAGTAGAAGACATAAGTTTTTTGTAAAAAGGAAATAATATTGAAGCAAAGCTTTAATTAACAGCAGTTAGTTTGCATCAAATCTGAGAAATTAAATCTGCAAAATTCATCACAATTTCAATGCCATTGATAAAAATAAACGACGAGTTGAAAACAGGTTGACAGCTACTGACAAGAAATATCTTTGACTTTTGCCTCATACTACTAATCTAAGCATACAGACAAGCCTTTGAACTAGCCAAAATTGTTAGGTGAACACCTTTAGCATTGCAGCGAGATTTCAATAATGTCAACTGTGATTCTACTGGCACAAATAGAACTCTGCAATCCAACAGTATCAATAGAAGCAAGTATCAAATGGACAACGAAGTATTATTTTGTTAGTAGTCCGCTAAAGAAAATTTGGCAAATGGGAAAAAGACAATATTAAAGGGATAAAAAATTTACCCACCTCTAATCTTTAATACCAGTTTCACAACAAAGATAAATTCCACAAAGCACTTCTAAGTGAGGACGTTAAGTTCTCTTTTATGCGTTTACCTTTAATGACAAAAGTAATACCAATTTAAAAAATGATTGCGACAGATGGATTGACAGAAGCTCGATAGAGACAGTAATTCCCAATCCAAAATCTAAAATCCAAGATGGTATAACTTTTGCTAGAGATAACTATTAACTCTGCGTTCATAACAATATAGATGAAAATTTTTACCTTTTATTACAAGCTCGACAATGCAGATATCAAGTAGAAGAACGCATTGCAAACGCTCGCAATAATTTTCAGATTTGAACTTGAGCGGAAACACTACCTTGATGCTGACTTGGGACATAGAACATTGGGAATTGGGAATTGATTCTCTTACCGATGCCCGATGCCCAACAACGGGGAGTGTCAAAAGATTTGCCGAAATAAGAGATCAAAGTACTTGACATTACCCTAGGGTTAGCTGCTATATTAACAAGAGTGAAAACGCAATGGGGCGTAGCCAAGCGGTAAGGCAGCGGGTTTTGGTCCCGCCATCCCTAGGTTCGAATCCTAGCGCCCCAGTATAGCCAAGAGGTAAGCAAACTAGCTTACCTCTTGTTTTTTTAGCGAATGTAAATAGTCTTTTTAACTAATATATGGTGGTTTTACTAAGTAGGCGTCACGCTAGAACGTCGATTCAGTATCCTTATTATGATGTACAGTGATATACAGTTAGTGTTTTAGTTAACTTGACATATCTAAGTGCAACGATAAGTTCAAGGATTGCTAACAGTACTTACTTAGGTAAATTAAAGTTATATGCCCCGCACTGCTTTTTGTCCGGAAAACTTCGGAGCCTATTAGTAAAAATAAAATAACTAAGTGCATCTTTTAGACTATACTATACTGAAACAAATGTCTTAATCGAGAATTATCTCTCACTATAAAATTTAAAACCCAAGCCATTTAGTTGTTTGAAATGATTAGCTTTCATGCTCATGGCATGATGTAAGGTGTAGAAAATCCTGATCTACACTCTATCTTTAACTTTAACTCAAGATCAAAATCAGAAACAAATCAATCTTGCGTAATGTTACTGTATATATAGTACATAGCTCCCGATTAACGGGAATTTTAAACACTGAATACGGAGTGACTAAGTATAGTACGTATGTTTTTGACAATACTTAAAGGAAATCTTGAGTTATTTACAACTGTGTAGTTAGAAAATTCATTAATCTACCAGGGTGTGCCGTCAGATTTAGCAGTCTAATGCATGTAACTACGCTTACCAACTAGGAAATACCAGTACTGTAATTCAATTTATTAAGGATATGCTGAGATCAGACAAACATCCTCAATACCCATTGTTACCGGCCAATTCATCCCAGTTCAATGATGTTGATGAAGGTGGATTGAATTTGGGTCAAGTTGGAGCAGCTCTTCGTCGCCGAGCATTGTTGATAGCTGGTGTAACAGGCGTAGTGGCAACAGCGGCGGTGTTGAAGGCAGAAACAGATCCACCAATATATCAGGGTACGTTTGAGATTTTAACCAAGCCTGTAACTGGTGAGAGTAAGGCTGTAGCGGATGTTCCTCAAACTATAGGAAATAGACAAGACCCAATCACCGCTCCGCAGACAAAAGATGAAGTCAAGACAACGATCGCAGTTTTACAAAGTCGCGGATTATTAGAGCCTGTAATTCAAAAGCTGCAGATGAAGTACCCTGGTCTAGATTATGACTACATCATGCAGAGCTTAATGATTGAGCCTGGGGAACAGAATATTTTACAGGTTCAATACACAAACCCAGATGAGCATTTAGTTCGCGACTTTCTAAGTGCAATTAAAGATGCTTTTTTGGAATATAGTCTGGAGGAGCGTCGAAACGATGTTGAGCAGGCTATCAAATTTGTAGAAAAAGAAAAACAGCCGCTGGAAGAACGAGTAAAAGACTGGCAAGAAAGACTGCGAACAATCAGGCAAAAAAATAACTTAGTCGAACCAGCGCAGAAATCACAAGAAGTATCTGCTCTGATTGCAACGTTGACACAACAGCAGTTGGATAATCGCGTGCAACTAGAGCAAATGCGAGCCAAATATCTAGACTTGCAAAAAGAGTTGGCACAACAACCAGGTGCATTGGCTAGTAATTCGCTGCTGAGTGACAACCCTCGCTACCAAAAGATACTCGATCAAATTCAGCAAGCAAACACAGAAATTGCTAGAAGAGGATCTGTATATACCGATCAAGAAGAGGGTATGCAACGCCTTTACCAGCAGAGGTACAGCATGGTTTCGATGCTGGAGCAGGAAAGGGCAAGGGTAAATAGGGATTTTCTCAGTCGAATTCGGGAACTGGAAGCGCGTGATGTAGCTTTAGCCGAGAAAATCGATAACCTCAACGGCTACTTACGAGCTTTGGCAGCAGTTAGTCGTGATTACGATAACATTCAGCGGGAATTAAAAATTGCTACCGACGCTCTCAGCCAATTTACAGCCAAGCAACAAGCATTGCAAATCGAGTATTCTCAAAGACTCCAGCCTTGGAGGTTACTCGATCCTCAAATGACACTAGTGAACGAACCCCAGGCTATTTCGGATAGTGCAAAGAGAAATTTAGCGCTAGGAGGATTATTGGGTTTACTCTTGGGTGTAGGAGCAGCTTTAGTTGTAGATAAGCTCAGCAATGTTTTCTATACATCTAAGGATCTTAAAGAAGCCACTGGTCTGCCATTACTAGGCGTAGTTCCTTTAAGAAAAGAAATTGCAGCATTGGCTGATCAAGGAAATGCTTCTAGTACTGTGCAACAAGCTGCTCGGGCCTCATTTTTTGAAGTCTTTCGTTCTCTTTACACCAATATTCTGCTTCTAGGTTCGGATGCACCAATTCGTTCACTTGTGATTAGTTCAGCAGGGCAAGGAGACGGTAAATCAACAGTTGCTGTACACTTAGCCTTGTCAGCAGCAGCGATGGGACATCGAGTATTGCTTGTGGATGCAAATTTACGTTCTCCCAGCCTTCACCAGCGCGTGGGGTTGATGAATATTCAGGGTTTAACTGATGTGATTTCTGCCGATCTAGACTGGAGCAATGTGATAGAGCGATCGCCCTTAGAAGACAACCTCTATGTCCTCTCTGCCGGCCCGATTCCACCAGACTCGATTAGATTGCTTGCGTCTCAGAAAATGCAGGACTTGATGCAAGACCTACATAGCAGCTTCGATCTAGTGATTTATGACACGCCACCTCTAGTTGGATTCGCAGATGCTACCTTGCTGGCTGCAAATACAAATGGTATGGTTCTAGTTGCTGGTTTGGGTAAGGTAAAACGTAGTGTACTCCAGCAAGCACTAGAAGAACTACAAATATCAGGAACACCCGTTTTAGGGTTGATAGCGAATAAGTCAAGAGACTCTGTACCCGCCTCTTACAGCTACTACCAGCAGTATTACAGACAGGGCATGAGCGTTGAACGCATAGGTGATGAGGAAGACGTAGATAGCAGCAGTGCTTCTGCGCCAACTTCTTTAAGACAAATTAAGTGATAGTGGATAGTGGATAGTGGATAGTGGATAGTGGATAGTGGATAGTGGTTAACTACTAACTACTAACTACTAACTACTAACTACTAACCACTAACTACTAACTACTACCTATCCGGTGATTTCAGAGCGCGATCGAGTATTTGACGAGCCTGTTCTGCTTTGGTTTTTGCTTCTTGGTAACGCAAATTTGCTTGAGCAAAAGTCTTGAGAACTTTAAAACCTTCCTTCAGGCGAGTAATTTCTTCTTCAGTTACAGACTTGTCTGAGAAGAGTATGTCAACCTGTTTGCGAATTTCCAATGCTTCGGCGCGTGAATCTTGGACTTTCAGCTTCAATGTGGCTAGGTTGCTGAGAACCTGAACTGCTTGTGTAATTTCGTCCTCACCGCTAGCAGTATCCATTGGTACTTCCTTCACCTCAATTAGTTGTTGGGGACCAAATCCGTCTTCCAGTTCCGTAGGCAATTTGCCTTCATCCATGAGTTGCATTAGCTGATCCATAGCTTTCTCACGGGCTTTGGCCGAATCTTTACCAGGAACGGTGAGGATAATTTCTGGGCTTTGAGCGAGAGTGTACTGAACCATATCTGGGGTAGCGAAGTTGCTGCTGCTGTAAAAGCCGGGGGATTAATTTTAACATGAAGGAGCTAGTATCGTGTGGCAAATTGTTTTTCGCCCTGCCACGGGAGAATTGTGGAAGTGTTTAAGCTTACAATCTTTATCTGGCAATTATTTTAGCTTTTTAAAAGCTGTATTGAAAATAGGGGAAAGGGGAAAGGGGAACTCTTAAGAGGTATTTTTATCGTTGGTTGTGGAATTTTCCTGTGATTAGCTGCTTTGAAAATTAAGACAGAAGGTAAGAGGATTTTTATAGTTTTAGGAACTTTCTTACTTTACATGCAGTTGTTAATAAGTGCGATCGCCCTTTGCATCTTCTGTAATAAAGAGCGATCGCTTTTTCATTCACCTGTCAGATGAGAGAGTGGGGGAACTACTAACCACTAACTAACAACCAACAACCAACAAACAACCACTAACTACTAACTATCAACCACACTCCAAAGACTCTCTCGTAGACACACCAGTTTTAGAATTCACGCCACTTGCCTTCGCACAAAGTTTTTTCACTTCCAGACCATCTAAAACTGCATTGGTGAAATCAGTACCTGTGATGTCAACATTATCAAAAGTAGAATATAAAAGCATTGCATCGGTAAAAATTGCATCACTTAAATCCGCATCCCGAAAATCGGTAAGATAGGCTATACCATTGGTAAAATCTGCACCATGTAGATTTGCTTTTTCTAGATAAGCACTGTTAAAAACAGCACCACGTAAATCAGCATTGCTAAAATTAGATTTATCCAACTTCACCTTGGCAAACTCTTCACGGATCAAGGTTTGACCAGAAAAATCTGCGTTACTCATTTGCTTGTAGCCTGCAAAACGGCTGCTAGAAGATTTTGCTGCCTCTGCTGACAGGGGAAACAACAGCACCATAGCTAAGATAAAGGCAGCTAATACTCGCCAAAACTTCATAACGTTAACTTAATAAATCTCAATACTTACACCATTCATTATTAAACATCATGGGTAAGTTCTTTTTGGAGAATGGGAAACGGTTTAGATTCCCTCGCATCATCGCCCCAAGCATAATTTTAAGTATAGACCTTTAAAATGATACCTATGGCGTCCGGGGTGTTTGCGGAAGCACCTCATCATCTTTGCCTCCCTACACCTCTTTAACCCCGTGTTTGGGGGTTGTTGATGTCTAAGGGGTTTAAAAAATGCGATGTTACTTCAGTTCTAAACGAGAAACTTCCTGTTCTAAATGAGAACGTTCTTGTTCTAAACGAGAATCTTCTAATTTGAAGCGAGAACCTTTCTGTTCTAAACAAAAACTTTCTAGTTCTAAATGAGAAAGTTCTTGTCCTAAACGAGAATCTTTTGACTTGAAACGAGAACTTTCCTGTTCTAAATGAGAAACTTCTAACTTGAAACGAGAATCTTCCTGTTCTAAACGAGAAAATCCGAGTTAAGAACCTGAGTTATGCCGTTGCAAACAAATACCTCTCTGTTTCCTCTGCGTCCTCTGCGGTAAAAAATCTGTCGTTCTTTGTGTCCTTTGGATCTTTGTGGTTTAAACAAAGTGCGATCGCCTGCCGAACCCGAATCAATCCCGTAGTATATAAAGATGGCGATCTCTGAGAACAAAATTACCCGTGGCTAAACAAGAAGAAAACGCTGTCTCTCTATATCGAACACCTCTATATTCTCTTGCTCAAGAACTGAAAGCACGGTTAACCAGCTTTGGTGGTTGGGAAATGCCCGTACAATTTAGCGGTATTACTCACGAACATGAAGCTGTAAGAAATAAAGCCGGAATGTTCGATATTTCCCACATGGGTAAATTTAAATTACAAGGTAAAAACCTCATTTCACAACTTCAAACTTTAGTACCTTCAGACTTAACTCGCTTGCAACCTGGTCAAGCTCAATACACAGTATTGTTAAATCCCGAAGGTGGCATTATTGATGATATTATTTTCTACTTTCAAGGAGAAAACCCCTCTGGCAACCAACAGGGAGTGATGATCGTCAATGCTGCCACTACTAACAAAGATAAAACGTGGATATTGCAGCATCTTGACGCCAACGAAGTTACCTTCCAAGACCTTTCATCAGAAAAAATTTTAATTGCTGTCCAAGGGCCAAAAGCAGTCGAATATCTTCAGCCTTTCGTACAAGCAGACTTAACCCCAGTCAAAGCCTTCGGTCACTTAGAAGCAACGGTTCTAGGTAAACCAGCCTTTCTTGCCCGCACAGGTTACACCGGAGAAGATGGATTTGAGGTGATGCTAGATCCACAAGTGGGAATAGAATTATGGCGTCGTCTTCATAATGCTAGTGTTGTTCCCTGTGGACTTGGTGCTAGAGACACCCTGCGACTAGAAGCAGCAATGGCACTTTACGGGCAAGATATCGACGACACTACCACACCTTTAGAAGCGGGTTTGGGTTGGTTAGTGCATCTTGATACCAAAGGGGATTTTATTGGACGTCCAATTTTGGAACGGCAAAAATCAGTCGGAGTTGAGCGTCGACTGGTAGGTTTGCAAATGCAAGGACGCAACATTGCCCGTCACGGCTACCAAGTATTATCAGCAGGTAAAGTAGTAGGAGAAGTTACTAGTGGTACACTATCACCTACACTGGGTTATCCCATTGCCTTGGCTTATGTTCCCACCCAGCTAGCAACTGTTAATCAGCAGTTAGAAGTGGAAATTCGCGGTAAAACTTACCCAGCGGTAGTAGTTAAAAAACCTTTTTACCGTTCTAAAACTCGCGTAACGAACTGACAAAGCAATGGGAAAAATCAAACTTGTGGGTGCTACTAATTTCTAATGGCTAATTACCTTTACCATGTAGCTATTAGCCATCATTTACGTTAATTTTTCTCATGTGGAAGAGGAAGTGATATGTCTTTGGAATATCCAGAAGATTTAAGGTACTTAGATACTCATGAATACGTGCGCTTAGAAGGCGAAATTGCCACAATTGGCATTACCGCCTTTGCTGTAGACCAATTAGGAGACATTGTATTTCTGGAATTGCCAGAAATCGGTGATGCTGTCACCAAAGAAGAAAAGTTGGGTACCATTGAATCTGTGAAAGCCGTTGAAGACTTAAACTCACCAGTCACTGGCACTGTCATAGAACGCAATGATGCGATGGTAGAATCTCCGGAACAAATAGCAGAAGACCCTTACGGCGAGGGATGGTTGATTAAAGTGCGAGTTAATGACCCCGGTGAAATTGATGATGCATTGACGGCAGAAGAGTATAGCGCCCAGGTGGAGGGGTAGTAGGAATTGTTAGTGGTTGGTTGTTGGTGGTTGGTGTTTGTAGAGACGTGCCATGGCACGTCTCTACATTGGTTAGTGGTTGATTAGTCCAAACAACAAACAACAAACACCCAACAACAATTACTTAGTCAAACAACAATCAACAAACAACAAACAACAAACACCAAACAACCACTATCACCATGTGAAGTTTACGTAAACTGATATTTCTGAATCCAACGTCTTAAATATACTTATTGCAAAATATTAAGTAGTTACGTCTGGAGAGTTATTTGTGGTAATATCCGCTCCTCGTCCTCAGTCAGGCAACCAACAAACGCCGGGCGAAAGCACTCAAAAGTCCAGTAATTTTAAGGAAAGACACATTGGACCTAATGCCGATGACATCCAGCAAATGCTGGCTGTACTGGGTATTTCTTCGCTGGATGCCCTCATTGACCAAACAGTACCGCAGTCCATCCGGCTATCTCGTCCATTAAAATTGCCAGAAGCATTAAGTGAGTATGCCGCACTAACAAAGTTAAAAGAAATAGCTTTAAAAAACCAAGTTTTCCGCTCATTCATTGGTATGGGATATTACGACACTATCACCCCAGCGGTGATACAGCGTAATATCTTAGAAAACCCTGGTTGGTATACTGCATATACTCCTTATCAGCCGGAAATTGCTCAAGGGCGACTAGAAGCACTGTTGAATTTCCAAACCATGATGATCGACTTGACAGGTTTGGAAATTGCTAATGCTTCATTATTAGATGAAGCAACAGCCGCCGCCGAAGCAATGAGCATGAGTTATGGTGTTTGTAAAAATAAGGCAAATACCTTCTTCGTGTCTAATGATTGCCATCCCCAAACTATCGATGTGTTGCAGACACGGGCAAAGCCTTTGGGAATTCACATTATCGTCGGTGATCGCCAAACTTTTGATTTCGCAGAACCGATTTTTGGGGCAATTTTACAATATCCCGCTAGTGATGGCACAATTTACGACTACCGCGCTTTTGTAGAAAAAGCCCATGCTGTGGGAGCATTGGTAACGGTAGCAGCAGATCCCTTAAGCCTCACCTTGTTGACACCTCCCGGTGAATTTGGTGCTGATATTGCCGTCGGTAGTACTCAACGTTTCGGGATTCCCCTTGGTTACGGCGGCCCTCATGCGGCATACTTTGCCACAAAAGAAGAATACAAGCGGCAAGTGCCAGGCCGAATTGTCGGTGTATCAAAAGATTCTCAAGGCAAACCTGCTTTACGTTTGGCTTTACAAACCCGCGAACAGCACATTCGTCGCGAAAAAGCGACTAGCAATATTTGTACAGCACAGGTATTGCTGGCGGTGATGGCGAGTATGTATGCTGTCTATCACGGCCCCGATGGACTCAAAAAAATAGCAGATAACATTCATGCCCTAACTGTAGTCTTGGCAGCAGGACTGAAACGTCTGGGTTACAAACTTACTTCCGAAAGTTTCTTTGATACAATCCGAGTAGAATTAGGAACGCGCAGTTTAAAAGAAATTCTCGCAGCTTGCGAACAGAAGAAAATTAACCTGCGGATTTTCGATGACACTGCTGTAGGTATTTCGCTAGACGAAACCACTACAGTTGAGGATGTGCAAGACCTTTGGGAAATTTTTGCTGGCACAGATAACTTACCCTTCACCCTAGAAGAATTATCCCCCCCTCTCCCCACCACCCCATCTCCCCATCTCCCCCTCCCGCGCAAAAGCGCCTACCTCACCCACCCTATCTTCAACCGCTATCACTCAGAAACTGAGTTGTTGCGTTACCTGCACAGGCTAGAAACTAAGGATTTGTCGCTAACAACGTCAATGATTCCTTTGGGGTCATGTACGATGAAGCTCAATGCGACATCGGAGATGATACCCGTAACTTGGGCAGAATTCTGCAAGATTCATCCTTTTGCCCCCCAGTCGCAAACGCAGGGTTATCAAATTCTGTTTCAGCAGTTGGAAGAATGGTTAGCCGAAATTACTGGGTTTGCTGGAATTTCTCTACAACCTAATGCTGGTTCTCAAGGTGAATACGCAGGGTTGTTAGTCATCCGCAAGTATCACGAAAGTCGTGGGGAAGCACACCGCAATGTTTGCCTAATTCCTACATCTGCCCACGGAACCAACCCAGCAAGTGCGGTGATGTGCGGGATGAAGGTGGTAGCTGTTGCCTGTGACAATCAAGGTAACGTGGACTTGAACGATCTAAAGGCAAAGGCAGAAAAGCACAGCAAAGAACTCGCCGCATTGATGGTGACTTATCCTTCTACTCACGGTGTGTTTGAAGAACAAATTCAAGAAATTTGTGCTGTTGTTCATACCCACGGCGGCCAAGTTTACATGGATGGGGCAAATATGAATGCCCAAGTGGGGCTTTGCCGTCCGGGAGATATCGGTGCAGATGTTTGTCACTTGAACCTGCACAAAACTTTCTGCATTCCTCACGGTGGTGGTGGCCCGGGTATGGGGCCAATTGGTGTTGCTAAGCATTTAGTGCCTTTTCTCCCCGGAAGTCCAGTTGTGAAAATGGGAGGTGAACTAAGCATTGGTGCAGTTTCAGCAGCACCTTGGGGTAGTGCTTGCATCTTGGTGATTTCTTGGATGTACATCGCGATGATGGGTGCGGCGGGTTTGACGGATGCCACAAAAGTGGCTATTCTCAATGCCAATTACATCGCCAAGCGACTTGAGGGATACTATCCCGTTTTATATCAAGGGAAAAATGGGTTAGTTGCCCACGAGTGCATTTTAGATTTGCGATCGCTCAAAAAATCCGCAAGCATCGAAATTGATGATGTTGCCAAGCGTCTGATGGACTACGGCTTCCACGCGCCGACGGTTTCTTGGCCTGTGGCAGGTACAATCATGGTGGAACCCACCGAAAGCGAATCCAAGGAAGAATTGGATCGTTTTTGCGATGCATTGATTGCCATTCGCCAAGAAATCGCCGCAATTGAATCTGGTAAGGCGGATCTGCAAGATAACGTCCTCAAAAATGCACCTTACACAGCCGAAAGCCTGATTGTCGGAGAATGGAACCATCCTTACTCTCGCGAACAAGCCGCTTACCCTGCACCTTGGACTCGCGAACACAAATTCTGGCCTGCGGTCGGTCGCATTGATGCCGCCTTTGGGGATAGGAATTTTGTTTGTTCTTGCCTACCAATGGACGCTTATCAAACTTGACGGCAAGTGCGAAACTCCCCAGTTTCAAAATCTTCAGATGCTTGATATTGTGTCCAGCTGATTACATACACTTCCCGTAGAATCTCACCCCCAGCCCCTCTCTGCTTACAGAGAGGGGCTAACTTTTTGCCCTTGTCGGCGTACTCCGCAAAGCAAAGTCAACAGAATTCACATCTTGTACTAATTGCAACAGCCGGGAGGCAGAGCCTCCAAACCCTCGTTACCAGGTTGAACCTGGTAACGAGAACTAGAGCCTCTGGCTCTTATAAAAAATGGTGCAAGATATCAGAGAAGCACATAAAGAAGCTTGAAAACAGCCCTTGTCCAAATTTTTTTCAAATATTTCGGTCACTTTGCGTCATAGTCTGCATAATCCCTTTTTGAAAACCCCATATATGAATAGCACTCTCTCTGGATTTAGAAGGCTATGAAAACTCTTTAAAAATCAGCCTGATCAAAAATAAGAGGAAGCTTCATGAAAAAACGTGAGAATATCATTGAAAAATTCTCGACGTTCCTCAGTTTCAGAAATTCCGGTAGTGATAGAAATCCTATTTGGCAAACAGACCTGGAACTAGAACGCTATATGAAACTTTTAGTAAGGTCAGAACCAGAGGCTAATGAAGAATTTTGGGCAAGGTACTTTCTAAAAATTTTAAGGAACCCATCTCAGTCTGAGAACTTGGGAGTAGTTAATCAAGAGGACACAAAAATACAAAGACAGGTCGATGCGGGGAATTTTTCTCTCTCCGCGTCACCGCGTCTTCCCCTCTCCGCGTCTTCTTTAATAGCTGGGAAACATTTGTCTGCTTACTTACAAGAAGCTTGCTTGTGGGCTTCTCAAAAAGCCTATCAACGATTTAAATATCTCCGGCATAAATACCCACTAGAAGAATATTTTCAAATAGCCAATTCCGCCGCTACCCCTCCTGCCAAGCTTCTCAAAAGTTTTAATTTTGAGCATCCGCAAACCAATGTAGAAGGTTATGCAAAAACTGCAATTATACGGTTGATAAGCAATACAATTTACCAGCAAGATATAGAAGCAAAGAGAGGAAAGTTTTCTGATTATGGTCTCCTGAAAGATTTAACTGCTAAAGAATTAAAAGAAGCTCTGAGCTCAAAAGGTTTCAATCTTAATCAAATTAACTCTTACTGTCAAGCTTGGCAATGCTTAGATAAAATTTATCAACCAGATCGCAGCTATGGTAGCCGTAGCTTAGCACCTCCTACTCAACAACATTTGCAACAAATTGCCTTTTGCTATAACCAGAGACTTAAGAAATTGGATTTGCCAATAGCACTAACTTCGGGTGAGAAAATTCAACAAATGCTGTCAATTTGCATTCAGGCTGCCCGCGATTACCGCACTAAACGCTTTTTACCTCTAGAAACATATGACAATATCTCCGATCCTATGCCTACTCCTTGGGATAATCTCATCCAAGAAGAAACATGGGAACAATTGCAGCTGCTGGTCTCAAAATTATTTGCAACGATGCCAGAAGCAGGTCAAACAATGTTAAAACTCTGGCAAGGTTTAAGCTTTACTCAAGCTGAAATCGCAGTAGTTTTAAAAGATAAGTATCCAGAATTGCAAAAACAGTATCAAGTAGCTCGTCAGTTAGCTAAATATAGCAGAAACTTGTTAAGAGACTTAGCTAATGAATGGAATCAAACTAATCCAGATG
Source organism: Fischerella sp. PCC 9605 (assembly GCF_000517105.1). Taxonomy (GTDB): domain Bacteria; phylum Cyanobacteriota; class Cyanobacteriia; order Cyanobacteriales; family Nostocaceae; genus PCC9605. The sequence continues at coordinate 337,810 of NZ_KI912153.1, forward strand.
TTTACTTTCATGATGATAAAGAGATTCAAAACATTAAAGATGCGATGACTGAGTATTTGCAATCTCATTGTCAAAAGTTATTCTATTTAATTTTAGATGAAATTGCCGGGCAATGCCAAAATAAAGATAGGTTACAAATTCTTTATTATCAAATTAATCAGTTGAAGCAACTGAATGACGAGCAGATTAAATTAGCCTTTTCTGAGACATCTAATAACTTGGCAAAAATTCAACAAGATTTGATAATTCCTTTTAAAGAAGAATTAGAAAATAGTATGAATCTAGCGACCAACTCTCTAGATATAGGAATTACGAAAATAGCTATTTTTGTCCATGATTGGTTAAGAAGCAAATTTTATGTAAATCAGCAAGGATGAAATAATTATGACATTTGAATTAGATGATTTGACGATAATATATCCGGAAAAATTATGGTTAGAGTTATCAATACAAGAACAGAAAAAGGCATGGCAATTAACTGCTCAAAAACTTTACTCTCACACAGCAACTCGTTGGAATGCTTACCTGAATTGTTTGTGTTTGAATTCTTTTTTGACTTGGCTAAAAGAAGATCCAGAACTAGGAGATAATTTGCAGGTTTGGCCTGATTATAATCAGCTTCCTAGTTTCTGGGAAGTTGTGAATGGCACTGCTATCACTCTAGGTGAAACTCGACTAGTGCTAATTCCCAGTGAGAAAAGTAATTTCACAGAGTTTCGGATTCCCCAAGAATGGGTCGATATTCCTAACTGGGCAGCTAACTATTATTTGGCTGTGCAGTTAAACTTGGACGATCGCTGGTTGGGAGTGTGGGGGTATACTACCCATCAGCAGATCCGCAAAGAAGCTAAATATGATCCGATGGATAGAACTTACTCGCTGGATCAAGAGGAGTTAATTACAGACTTAAATGTGATGTGGGTAGCACGGGAAGTATTTTCCCCAAAGCAACTAGAGGTCAAATCTTTACCAACTTTGTCAAGTGTAGAAGTAGAGAAATTACTAGATCAACTAGGTGAGTGGGCTGTTGATTTACCTACGGATATGAGTTTTGAGGAATGGGCAGCACTACTAGCATCGGATGAAAGTAGGCAGCATCTTTACCAAAGACGGCTTGTCAACCAAAAGACGAATCAGGTTGAGCGCGATCGCTCTTTAGTGAACAATTTGAGCCAATGGTTTGACAATATCTTTGAGGCTGGCTGGCAGTCTTTTGATGCATTCTTTAGTTCCCAACAGAAAACTCTAGCAGTTCAATTCCGAAACCAAACTGCCTTGAATGAGGTTCGTGTAAAAGGAGCCAAATTAATTGATTTGGGGATGCAACTGGGGGGTACTGCGGTTGTGCTGCTAATTGGTTTGACTTCAGAATGGGATGAAAAATTCAGTATCCGCGTGCAACTGCATCCCGCAAACGAAGAAGTTTACCTACCACCCCATCTCAAATTAATTTTGGTCTCGGGAGCAGGAAACATTCTTCAAGAAGTAGAATCAAGATGTCACGATCACTTTATTCAACTGAAAAAATTTAAATCTCCTCCAGGAAAAAATTTTAGTATTCAGATAGCCCTTGGTGATATCAGTATTAAAGAAGATTTTGTGCTGGAGAAGCTTGCTGGCTGGTAGCCATGAGTAAATTAGTCATACTAAATCTAGGAAAGGGCAACTTAAAGCAGGGCTTTTCCTCCGTTACTGCTATATTGTCGGAAGAAAACAATCCCATCGCTCAATTTACGGGTAGCTTGCCTACTGCACCAGAACTTTGGCAACTCTACAGACGATGGCAGTTACTCTATCAGTTGCTTTATGAGTCTTTAGATCCTAGTTTGGGTTGGCGAAAGCACATAGATATAGAAGACCAAGATATCGAAATAGAGGAAGATGATGTAACTAACGTCTCTTCTGTAGATTTTTGGAAATTATGCGATGATCTACATACAAACATCAATGCCTGGCTCAAGTCGGAACCATTTCGCAACATCGAGCAAAAATTACGTACAAAGTTAGATCCTAGTGATGAAATTCGGGTGATTCTGGCCACAGAAGATAACCAAGTTAGAAGGCTTCCTTGGCATTTGTGGGATTTTTTTGATGATTACCAAAAGGCTGTGATATGCTCGTGTATCCTAGAGGTAGAGCAAGTTAAATCTATACGCAAAAGCCCTGCTCGTCAGATCAGAATTTTAGCGATTCTAGGTAATAGTACAGGAATTGATGTACAAAAAGATAAGAAAATTTTAGAGCAATTACCAGGAGCGCAAACAGTTTTTTTGGTAGAGCCACAACGACGAGAGTTAGATCGGTGGCTTTGGGATAAACAGGGCTGGGATATTCTCTTCTTTGCGGGGCATGGTTCAACTGATGACGATGGTGAAACTGGGCGAATTCATATCAATCAAACAGATAGCCTCACGATTCCCCAGTTAAAAAATGCTCTCAGAGCAGCGATCGCCCGCGGTCTAAGTTTAGTAATTTTTAACTCTTGCGATGGGTTAGGATTGGCTTGTCAGTTAGCTTCTTTACACATTCCGCAAATGATTGTGATGCGGGAACCAGTACCCGATCTCGTTGCCCAGGAATTTTTAATGCACTTTCTGGAGGCATTTGCTAGTGGTCAGTCTTTCTATTTAGCAGTGCGGGAAGCACAAGATAAATTGCAGGGTTTAGAAAATGAGTTTCCGTGTGCAAGCTGGTTGCCAGTGATTTGCCAGAACCCAGCGTCAGCCCCCCTAGTTTGGCCACAGAGGTTCCTGACTCCCACCATTTTACCTAATCGGCGTATTTTTCCCATCGTTTTTAAAGCCAGTGTGGTAGTAACCTTTTTGGTAATGGCGATGCGATCGCTAGGGATGTTGCAGTCATGGGAACTGATGGCATTTGATTGGTTGATGCGATCGCGCCCCAATGAAGTAGAAGATCGGCGCATTCTGATTGTCACGGTTACTGAAGCTGATGTTCGTGCCCAACCAGCCAAAGAAAGAGCAGGGGCCTCGCTATCAGACCGAACCTTGGCTGAAGTTGTGAAAAAAATCGAACAGTTCAATCCCCGCGTTATTGGTTTAGATATCTATCGAGAAAATTCTGTGGGGACAGACTATGCAGATTTAGCCAAGACCATGCAAAATAGCGATCGCTTTATTGCTATTTGCAAAGCAAGTGAAGAAAGCACAAACGCTGGTGTTCCACCTCCTCCAGAAGTTCCATTGTCACGCCAAGGCTTTAGTGATGTTGTGTTAGATCCCGATAACATTATCCGTCGCCAACTATTAGCTATGGCTCCTGCGTCTCCTTGCCAGACTGATAAATCTTTTAGCTTTCGGATTGCAACTCGTTACTTGGCAAGTGCTGGTATCAAACCTAAACTTACTCCCGAAAACAACTGGCAGCTTGGTAGTGTCGTCTTTAGAAACTTGGAAGAAAACAGCGGCGGGTATCATGGCATAGATAATCTTGGTCATCAAGTGCTGCTCAATTGGCGTGCTTCTCATCAAGTTGCCGAACAAGTTACTCTCAAACAAGTTCTCAACAATCAACTCAATCCCGATTTAGTGCGTGATCGCATTGTCGTGATTGGCACTACAGCCGAAAGTTTTCATGACTATTGGTCTACTCCCTACAGCGCCCGCGTGTGGCCTCACGAGCAAATGTCAGGCATAGTTGTTCAAGCACACATGATCAGCCAGATCCTGAGTGCAGTGCTGGATAAGCGACCACTTTTATGGACTTTGCCAAAGTGGAGTGAAGTCTTGTGGATCTGGTGCTGGTCTATGGTTGGGGGTGTACTGGCTTGGGGTTTGCCATCGCGATTACGTCTTGTCCTAGTCCTAGCCAGCAGTTTGTGTGTTTTGTATGGGCTTAGCTTATATCTATTAATACAAGGTGGATGGGTTCCTCTTGTTCCATCAGCGTTAGTCTTGATAGGTTGTGGTGTATTTGTGGCAGCCTATAGTGCATCTCAAAGCTAAAAACAAAAATAAGCTTTCTTTACTCTGGCTTGATTTTCCAATACCGTGCTATCACCGATAGCAGGTAGAATCTGTTAGCTTTGAAAAACGGTTGATATCGAAGTCAGCTTTGTTTGTATCTTTTATTTGCGTGTTTCCCACCCATTCCGAAATATTACCGCCACTACCAAAAGCTACCAACCCCCATTTACATGATGCTTGTGGAATTTTCTTCTTGGTTTGAGCGATCGCACTCACGTTTGGATCGAGGATATCACCTGTAAAATATACATAATTAAAAGCAAATCTGTCATTTAAAATACTAGCACGCAAGAATAAACCACTCCAGCGAGCTACGGTTTCTACTGCTACACTTTGAGCTAGGGTAGGTATGTTAATATCTGGTCTTGCACCCGTAGAATTGTCTGTATTCGTAATGCCATAGTGGTTCGCACCCAAAATGCTAATCAACGTCTTGGGAGGGTCTTGAATTTGCTCATAAGTTGCCTGCGCTCTCTCCGGAAGAGCTATGCTATCAAGGGTTCCTTGCAATAGAGCTACAGGAATTCGGGAATTATTAATGGGGATAAACTGTTGAGTAGTTTGGTCGCGAAGATTGGCACCAAAAAAAGCTCCTGCTACAAGTTCTTTTGGTCGGTTAAAAAAACCTTCACATAAAAAAGGTATGCAAAGATTTGCGATCACAGATAATCCCACAGCACCTCCCTGAGAGTGACCGAGTAAGCCTAGTTTTCGTGTATTGACAATGCCAGCAACAGGTGAATCGGGATTCGCGTTTTCTGCCTTCATTTGCGCCAAAACAGCATCGATTTGTGAGGTGTCAGCAAAAAGTCCTGTACCGACCTGTGGAATGTTTTTTTGGTGATTGGGAACAACCACCACAAATCCATAGCTAGCTACTGTTCTGGCGAAATTTGAGTAATTTGATTTATCAACATTTGCACCTTGTAATAACAAAGCAATGGGAAAGGAGTGTTTGCCAGTTTTGATACCTGATGGTTTGGGAAAGTAAATATCGGCTATGTCGTTATTTGCAGAGATTGTTGTACTGTAGCTATCAACATCTTTAAATATAGGAGCAGGACTGTAGGTCGTAGCCCTAGCTGTTTCCCCAATACCCCAAACAATCAATGCTGTACTAGCGGAAGCTACTGACAAAGCTTTTAAGGAAGCCACAGAAAAAACTCCTTGGCGTAAGTATATTTATTGATAAGATTTTTAGAGATTATCTAAAATAACAGCACTATAGACAAGTATTTTTACCAAAAAATCACAATCATACTCTCCTTGTATAGACAATAAAATCATTGCTCAAGATTACAGCGATCGCACTCTGAAAAGGATTTGATGCTTCTCAGACATTCTCTCGGCTCAGTACAAAGATTTTTCTCTTAGCAAAGTGATAAAAGAGAGATATTCGCAAAAAGAGGGATAATGATTTTTGTGGTTAATAGTGAGGAGATTTTTTAAAAGCAGTGACATTACAGGAGGTTGAGATGGGCCATCTACTTTACAAAAACTCATTGTCATACAAAGGATATCTCATCATTCCCTTTGTGTTTGGCAAAGCAGATACTTACGAAATTTATTCGTATAAATTGTTGTCAGAAATTGGACGTAAAAGCCGATTTCACAAAGCAGAAAATCCAGCACAGATGTATGGCAGTAGCATCAGTAATGTTCTTGATATTGCCAAGGAACACATTGACAAAAATTTAGAGTTTGTCAGCCAAGGTGATAGTTTTAAATATCGCTACGTTTACCGTAACAATTTAATCATTGTCTATCGTGAATCTGGTAAATATTTTTACGACCATTATCCGCCAGACTCATTGAATAATATTGCAGCGCCCAGAGTCTTCACATCAGAATATGAATGTTTGAAGTGGATCAAACAGGGACTTGATGGGTTGAATGTCAAACAAAAAGCAAGATAACAGTACCTAATCTTGAGGAAAAAATTCGGGGGTGTGCCAAACACCCCATTCCTCCAAGAGGCGATGTTACGGCAACCAAAAATCTGGCAAAACAGACTTGCTCACATAACTTACTGTTCTATTAATTGTTCTTGCCAATTGAATATGGGGTTCATCAGCTTCAACGGGTAAAATCTTCGCTGGCATACCTTCTCCCAAGTAAGAAATTACCTGATTTGCCGCTTCCAAACCTGTAACATAAGCTTTTTCCTGCGACCAAGAACCGTGGCGGTTAATTATCCAATCACCACTCATAAATACATTCTTAAAACTGGTTTTAGCTGGTAACATATAGCGATAGCTACCAGGTGCAAAGTGAGTCACTGCCTGCGGTAAACGAATTACACTGCTATCAACTACTTTTGCTTCTCGAAATTCCGGAATGCAAGTTGCTAAATAACGCTGCACTATCGTCACAATTTCCTTGTCTTCTAAAGCAAGAAATTGATTGGCATGATAAAAATCAACTTCCACAACTGTTCCCGATTCATGCTGATATTCATCATGTAGTGCATTCAAATCAAAAAACGTCCAGCCTGTAGTTGCATCAAAGCCAAAGCAAGCATTGGAAGGACGAGGAATATTAATTTTACGGTCAAACCACAGGCGAGTTGCTAAAACATCAATTGCCCCTAAATTAGATAAATTACGAAATTCTTCACGACTTTGCAAACTATGGCTATTTGAGACAATCTTTTTCATACCAGTGATGCCAACAGCAAAAATTACTGCGTCGGCATCAAACACTTCATCACCACAAACTACACCCGTTGCCCGATTATTGCTATCAATAATTAAGTCGGTCACTCGTTTATTGGCTAGTAACTTTCCCCCTGCTTTTTCGATGCGTTCTACCCAAGGGCGAAAGATTTTTTCCCCAACAGTGCCGCGACACCAAACTACATCAAAATCAGGTTGATGGGCCAGAATAAAAAAGTAAAGCATCCCTAAAGTTGCTGCGGCGGAACATTGTTCGCCAGGGGCAAACAAACCTACCAATAACATTGGTTCAAAAGCTTCGCTGTAAAGTCGCGCCGAAACCCCGAAATCTTTGAACAATTCTCGGGCTGTTACAAAGTCATAACGCCGCCAGGCTGCATCGGAATTATCAAAATCAATCACGGCGTAAAGTAAAGGCAAGGCACTCAGCCGAGCAATTAATGGTAGACGCTGAAAGTGAGTATAGAGAAAAGTTCCTAGAGGCGTGGGAAGTCTGGGTAAGTCTTGAAAAATGGGTGACTCAACTTCTAAACCTGCGGGAGAATATTGTGAGGAACGAGTCCAACTGGTGAAGGGATTAATTTCTAGTTCATTGATGAGGGCAAAAATATTTCTGTAAGGATACCAGAAGCCATGAATACCCGCTTCTACTGAACGTCCTCCTGAAGTTCTCCAACCTGCTACCAGTCCACCGGGGTAGGAACCTGCTTCAAGGAGTGTCACATCGTAACCTTGTTTTGCCAAGTGGTAGGTTGCACCTAATCCAGCCCAACCTGCACCAACAACTACCACTTTTTGATGTTGTGATGCCTCTATCATTCCAGCCTCCGGTTTTTGCAGTCTATTCATTAATTTAGACGAAGTTGGTTGCAGGGTTTGGGGATTAGAGCTTAGGGATTAGAAAAATTAAGGAATCAAAGTAATCCGCCTAGCTTACCAGCATCGTCTCAGACCAACCAAACATATAGATAGCTACGCTTGAAAACTGGGTAGAACTTTTTTGCTAACTATTGCCTGAGATAGTAATTAAACCGCTCTCGTAGTTGTTCAACCGTCAGGTTCTTAGTCCAGTACTCCACTAGGGCGTGACCAAATGCCCAAGCGTTGCGATCGCTTGCAGCAGGGTTTTCTAGTAATAGCGGCCACAAAGATAACAAGTCAAAGTTGAGCGAACCGTCTGTATTCAAAAGTGAAAATAGCTCATATGCCATCTGAAGCTTGCCAATCACAATCGGCAGCTGTTCGGCTGGTATTTTCTCTGCCAGCAGATTTGCCAGGGTGGGCGATCCGGTGGAAAGTGTGGAAATAAACTGGAGGACGGGACTTTTGAGCAGTGCAGTCACTCCTTGTGTAGTTGCCATCTGGAAGGTGTAGTGGTCGATGATTTTGGCAGCTGCGACGGTGCGGGCTTCCAAGTTACGCAAAAAGCGGGCAAGACGCAGCTGTTTAGCAGGTGCGATCGCATCTATCAGCGCCAATGATAGCGCGTCCATGTTCCAAGCAACTCGACCTGTTTTCACATCACCCGTAACAACAGGCAGAACTAAACTACTTAAGTCACCCAAAAGCTGAGCGCGAAAATTGGTTGCTTCCCGAATCGCAATTTCCTTGGGGCGATCGCCCCATTCCCAATCGTAAGGCGGCTCCCATTCGCGCATAGGACGCAGGCGATCCACTTGGGTAACGACCGTAATTACAGGCAAGTCTGCAACTTCCGCCTGCATATCTTGGAGAAAATCCACATCCATTTGCAGCGCTGGATCGAGGGCAGGAGTGACTAACAGCAGCAAATCTGCGTTAGTGGCATAATCAAGCACAAGTTCGCGTAAATCTGCACGGTTCACTTGTTCGTAACCAGGCGTATCCCAAAGTGTGAGTGTTTCTTCATCTGGAGTTTGCCAGTAATAACTCTGAATTTGATCGGTACTAGGTAATACATCAACTGCGGCTAGGTCTGCCTGAAACACCGTGTTAATCAAGCTGCTTTTTCCGGCTCCAGTTCGTCCCGCTAATAGAATATTGATGGGTTTTTGCTCAACTGCCGCAGCTGGTTGTGCTTGCGTCAGAATTTCTCGGAGAGTTTGGGTTTTAGTCTCGGGTAATTTCGGTGTGGTAACGGCAGATTCTGCTACTGGTAGAGTCATGCCTGCGTAGAGAGCGATCGCTTGCCGACATAAATTTCTGAGAGCAGCTTCTCGGAGTAGCTGACTCAAATTCACTAGCAGTTGCTGGTTAGCCTGGTTGCTGTAACGCTGACTGGCTAAGTTTGCTACTGCTGCTACTGGGTTGAGGAGCCACTGCGCCAAGTTCCAGGCTCGCATGAATTTACGGGCCGATGGTTCCAGTCTCTGGTAAATTTCGTATGCTTCGTATGCTTGCCCAACTGTAACCTGATTGAGGGCAGGGGATAACTTCTGCATCCACAGATCCAGGTCATTTACAGTCCCACGAATCAGTGCATAAGCTTGGGGAACGTAAATATTTAGCAGAGGGTATTTTACTTCCGGATGGTAGATTTGGGCAACGGCAACAACAAGATCCTGGCATCGCAGCCAAAAGGTTTGCCAGTCTTCCCAAATTGGGCGATCGCTCCTTGATGCTTCCAGGATTTCTTGCAGTACAGCTTCGGCTTGTTTGGTTACATCAGTTACCTCTCTTGGCGTTGTCTCACCTGCCGCAGATTCCAGTTCTTTGCTGACCTCTGCCATAACGGTCTCAACCTGTGTTACGACAGGTTGAGTCCATTTGACCAGTAACCAACGCCAGCCTACAAATAAGAGGATAAACACACCCCAGATCCAATTCAAACCCCACTCATGGATCTGCAATCCTGCTGCAACCAGTAAGAAAGTGATGATAAAAGCGATCGGGATTGCTAAGACGATCCATTGCCAAAGTTTTAAGCGTACCATTGCCCCATGCCTGCTTCAATGAGACTTCTTACACTCCTATTTTCGATCTAAAACTTTTGTGATGAGTGGTAGACTGCTTGGTTTAAGTAATATGACGAATAAGTGCGTTAAACTGCTGTGTGCGGTTTAACAAATATTATCTGTACGTACGGAGACAATTTATGCTCACATGGACTAATCAACCTTATGAATCAATGTGGAACCATATAAGGCTTTTGAAGTATTCCACAAACGTCAAAAAACTATTAACAGGGAAGCTGCTATCAAACAGAAATTTTTTCTTTAGCGATCAAGAACTTGTCGAACGCAAATCAAGACAAATAGCTTACGCAATATCCCAAGCTGATGAGTATTTCAAGGCAGCAGATAATGTATCAGAGATCACAAGCCCTCTCTTGTACTTTTATGGGATGCTTTCGTTAGTGAAAGCACTGCTTGTGGCAAACACCCAGAATCTTTTACTCGATGATATTAAATATCACGGCTTGTTTACACGTGCGATTAATGAAAATTTAAAAAAATATGTGGAAAGGGAGAATGAATGGTGTATTGAGAAAGAATTTGCCGTATGTAATGAAGGAGTTTTGGATGAGTTAACTAAATTAGTGCATAACTTCTCTTTTCCTAAGCATTCGATAATCCTGTTTAAGGATATTTTAAAGCTTAATCCTGAACTAGGGGATTTTTATACAAAATATTATGGCGAGCCAGCGTCATTTTTACCGCTGTACAGTTATGATCTAAAAACATTTCCTTTTAAACTCTATCCTGCAACAACTGACAAAAAAAAGGTTCTAGCAAGTTTTCCAAACATAGAAAAACACTTTGAAGTTACTGCTGACCTCCTGCATGGTCAAGCTTTGGTGATACAAAGTAGAGAGTATCTTAAAGAGATGCCTAATAATATAGGAATTTATTATCCCATTCCTGGTGGTCGATATTTAATTGCTGGGCTAGATTATGAGCATGAATCAAATACATGCAGTTATTACATATCTCCGGAAATATGTGACTATATTGGAATGTTTATTCTAAGTAACTGTGTTAGATATAAACAAGAGCTTTGGGGGATGACTGTAAGCGGTGAAAGGGACGGTGGATTTGGGTTGGTGAATTTGTTTATATCTATTGCAAGAACAAGATTTCCAAATTTTATTCTCAGTCAATTGTTCAATGAAAAGTTTGAATATGGAGTAGCTGCACGCTTGATGTAGGTGCGAAGAAGATCTATAGCGGACTTTTCAAATAGACTTTGAGCGTTACCTTTAGGCGATAGTAAGATCGCCATTTCCCATAAACTCAATTGACGCAGTAAATCTAACCTCTCATCACTACCAGAAAACTACAGTAATTCACAAAACGATGTCTGAGACAAGCTGCTGCGCGTCTAGACACAATCAAAGAAATAAGACCTTGCCGCATCTGCTCCCAAACCAAACAGTCGCTCCAAGCATACGTTACGATGAAAAAGTTGTCTGCCGCCAGTGAATTTCACGCGCAGTCAGTATTTGTTCTACAGCAATGCAGCTACACCAGAGGAAGAAAAGTATGCCGTGGATGGAATTGAGCCTCAATACAACGCACGAAGCAGTTGATTGGGTCTGTACGCTGCTTGCTGAGACCATCGATATTAGTGATGTTCACATAACAGAATATGCTGAACCAAACGAACGGGATGTAGAACAACCCCACTGGACATTTACGATTCGCTTATATCTACTCTCTGATGTTCACTCAAGGGCGCGTGTAGAAAAAATTGTGAATCTGCTTTCGCCCTTGTACCGTGCAGGAATAACGACTGAGGTGCAGATAACAGCGGTTAACGAGAAACCCACAGACGCAGATTTACTCAACCCCCTCGTGCATCGGATTGGGAAACGGTTTGTTGTGCTTACTTCTGATGCCCCGGATCAATCTGAAGTGCCAGACCAAATAACCTTGAGACTGAAGAAAACTTTCTCTTTCGGTAGTGGTTTACACCCAGCGACAATTGTCTGCCTCAAACTGCTTGAAAGACACGCCGTCCCGACTATGAATGCCCTCGACCTTGGATCGGGTTCAGGTATTCTAAGTGTAGCAATGGCAAAGCTGGGGGCAAACGTTTTAGCCTTAGACAATGACAGTGTTGCCGTGCAAGCTACTCAAGACGCTGTGCATCGTAATGGGGTAGAACAGCAGGTAAGGGTAATGAAGGGAAGCCTGGGATGTGGAAGCGATCTAGGACATTGGATGGGTGGAAACACTATTGACAATGCGCCAAAAATTGAGGCTATAGACAGCTTTGATCTCATCGTCGCCAATATCCTGGCACGGATACACATTGCCCTCGCCAATGACTTCCAGCAGGCACTGCGTCAGACTGATGCCCACGCGGGACTACTAATTACATCTGGTTTCACTACCGATAGCGAAGACAATGTGGACACAGCTTTGCAAGAGGCAGGATTTGAGTTTGTTGATTGTGAAAGATTAGATGAGTGGGTTGCACTTGCCTATCGTTTGAAAGTATAGTTTACAAAATTTCGGAATATTAGAAGAATTACTATCTACATCTGTAATTATAAAAATGTTCAAAAGCCTTGCAATTAAGGGATTTTGAGCATTTTTATTTTTTAATTTTAAAAGCCCGTGACGAGGATTGAACTCGTGACCTCACCCTTACCAAGGGTGTGCTCTACCACTGAGCTACACGGGCAAAATAGAAAAGTTTTGTTTTGAGGTGGGCCGGGCTGGATTCGAACCAGCGTAGGCGCTAGCCAACGGATTTACAGTCCGTCTCCATTAACCACTCGGACACCGACCCGTGCGACCCACGATTAATTATAGTAGCACAAGGTTTTGAAATCTCCAAGCTTTTTTTCAAAAAAATTGGGAATGGGGAATGGGGAGTGGGAGATGGGGTGATGGGGTGAGTGGAGGGAGTAGTAAACCACCAACCACTAACTACTAACCACTAACTACCAACCACCAACAACCAACCACCAACCACCAACCACCAACCACTAACTTAACAATTCCCCAGTCTCTTGCAGCGCGTGCAAGCGATGGTAAATTCCCTCACTACGCAAAAGTTCTTCGTGATTACCGACTTCTACAACTTTGCCTTGATCTAGAACCACAATTTTGTCTGCTTCCCGGACTGTACTCAGGCGGTGAGCAATCACAATTGTAGTGCGGGTTCCTTGGAGCGATCGCATTGCCAGTTGAATTGAACGCTCAGATTCGTAGTCTAGGCTAGAAGTAGCTTCGTCAAAAATCAGTACATCTGGTTCAACTAGCAACGCCCTAGCAATTCCCAAGCGTTGTCTCTGTCCACCAGACAACCTTACACCCCTCTCTCCTACTACTGTGTAGTAGCCTTTAGGTAGGTGCTGGACGACTTCATCAAGTCTGGCGATTCTACAAGCTTCTTCAACTTGCTCAAAGGTGGCATCTGGTCTGCCATACTTGAGATTATCCAAGACAGTACCGTTAAAAACATCTACTTCTTGGTGAACTATTGCCAGCCTGCGTCGATAACCTCCCACATCCAGAGTGCGAATATCTTGACCATCAATGAGAATTTGACCTTCATTGGGTTCAAAATATCGTAACAGCAGCTTTACTAAGGTAGATTTACCCGAACCCGATCGCCCAACTAACGCCACTGTTTGATATGGTTCAATCAAGAGATTGATATCATGTAGAACTTGACGCTTCGGTTCGTAGCCAAAACCAATGTGCGAAAATTCCACCTTCCCAGTAAATTTATAAGGAGATTCTGGCTGTTGTCTTTCTTCCAAAAGACCAACTGAATCAACTCCAGATCGTTCTTTGAGAAATTCGTGGAACCGCACCATTGAACTGTACCGACGGGCGAAAATTTCCGCTAGGACGCCAATAGGTTCCAACTCGGCATAAGCCATACTGGAAAGAGTTAACGTCATGATAAAGTGACCAAGAGAAATCCTGCCGTTGATTGTCGCCACTAGCGCCAAACCCAAGATTGCAAACACGCAAAACTGAACTACAGTTCTTTGCCAGGTTTGCAGCTTGACATAACCTTTGTGGATGCGATAATCCACCACGGTTAGTTCCCGTCCCAAACGTACTTTTTGCCGCTGCAATTCTTTTGCTTCTGTCGCAAATGCTTTGACTGTTTTGATGTTGCTGATGATTTCAGAAGTACGGCTTTCAGTGTTTTCCGAGTATTTATCCAAGCGGTTATCGTGCCAAATAAGCCGCTTTAACTTTTTCAAGGTAAAGCCAAGGATAACGACGAAGGAAATCAGATATAAAATTGCTATTCGCCACTCCACAAACCAGATAAACACAAAAATTCCCAACACTCGGAACAATTTAGGAATCATTTGTCCGGCTATTTCAGGATAAGTCCAAGTGTGGTTGGCAACTCCTCTAGCTATTCGTCCGGCAATCCGTCCAGGGTTATTTTCGTCATAAAATTCCAGTGGTAGGGTCAGAATTTTCTCAATCGCTTTTTCATGCTGATCTCGACGTGCCCTTAAGGCAATATCCCAGTGAAACCAACTGGTAAACCAAGGTTGTGTTGGCGCTCTTACCACCGTGACAAGAAAAATCAAACCCAGCAATACTCCTAAAGATAGAAGCTTATTCACTGGGTAATTAATAATGTCTGCTATTGTGGCGATCGCTCCTGCAAGTGGTTTATCTAACGGTTGACCAGACAAAATATTCAAAATTTGCCCGATCGCATAAGGTACAATCAAATCGATAATCTCGTAAAAACTGGTTGCTGCAATACTAAAAATACTCAGCCTCCAGTAAGGACGAAAGTAATTGAGAATATCTCGAAAGTTTGCCATGATGCACACTGTCCAAGAGCATGAGCCTGTAGCTCCGGAAGTATTATACTACATCTATACTACATTGCAGTCAAGAGGCAAACAAGCAAATCATCCTTTGGGAAGAGATAGTGGATAGTGGATAGTGGTTAGTGGATAGTGGTAAAAAACCAACTACTAACTACTAACAAATAACTATTGATAAAATTCCAAGCGATATCGATAAAGAGCAACTGGATGAGAGCCAGCTTTAAAGTAATCTGGATCTTGTGGTGAAAGGTAGACAGCAGTGACTTGATCTGCTTCTATGGCTGGATTAGGTGTAGATAATTTGCGGTAGGCTGTTGTAGACTCTACTGTATTAAAATAAGCACGCCCACCACCTTTAAATAGTTGTTGAAAAACTTCTGTAGCAATAAATTTACCATCAGATGTAGTTTCTGTAGCGCGTGCAGAAACAATAGAAACTAGTTGGCGTTCATGACGTAGTAAGGTAATCTGACGATTGGGAGAATCTGGATCTACTTTGACTGATAATACATCTGTGTCACCTAAATAGGCACGTGCCAAATTTAAGCCATTAAACGCTCTATCCGCTACTATTGTTGGTTTGGTATCTTGGCGAGAGTTTATTTTTAACCCAGAAACAGGCTTTTTCTCCTCCACAAACTGCACCTGAAAGCTAAGAGGCTGGTTAAGATATTGACGATTACCCTCAAATCCAGGTGTGACAATCTCAGGAGCCAAAGGAGCAACCAAATCCACAAGCGTGCTTACAACCTGCCAATTACCCGCCATCCAGTCAGGATAAGCTAAATCTCCTATAGCTGGTTGCGCTAAGGTTATTTTTTTCCACTCAGGAAAATTATCTAAACGCTTAGCCAATTCTCCCGCCATTGCTTCTGTACTCCACAGCAGGAATAAAACAATCAAGCAAAAACTGCAAATTAGCTTCATAGACAAGTATTAAGCAGTATTTTTTTCAAAATGTAAACTTTATTTGATTAAAAGCTCACGCAATTTAGAAATTGTGTTGCTTTTTTGTTACTAAATTTAACTCTTACAGTAATAAACTCAACAAAAACACTAACCTTCTTTAAAAAGACTGAAAGCAAAGTAATCTTCAAAATTCATTTTCCTGCTTAAACAGGTTCAATATACAAAAATACTCATAACTTCCTTAAAGCTATGTATTTTCTGGGTTTTTCGCCTCAAGTGATGTCAATAACTGCTTTTTTGCTAACTGTTAGATTAGTTACCATAATTAAAACTAAGATCGTACTTGAAATAAAAGTAATTAATCATACTTGCTAAATATAAGTTCTAGTGTTATTACTTAAGAAACACCAAAATAAAATGATTTCATTAGTAAAATTACTTATTCTAATAACTGAAATCTTTATTTATGCTTTTAATGCTGTGGTAGTTAAAGCGTAAATTATTTTGAAAAAAGCAAGTGTAAATCTTGAATGGTAGTACAAGGTTGTTAGGATGGGATGTCATGAATCATTTCCCAAATTAAAGTATCGTATCTGAAGCTACCTTGCGGGCTTCTATTAAGCTAAAAGCTTTAAGCTAAACGCTTTTTGTCAGAGTATTCAGTTTTAAATGACTGAAATATTTTATTAGTTATTAGGGTGTCATCTGATTGATTGGTGTGTTTATGATTAATAGATGAACTAATGAGCCTATCGAGTTCTTTTACTAATTTTTCTTTAGCTGAATTGTTTCAACTGATTGACCAAGGAAGAAAGTCTGGTTGTTTAACAGTGTGTACTTTACCAGATATTAATGCTCCTAGTTCTAAATCGCAGTATTATTACATTTGGTTTCGACAGGGGTGTGTAGTTGCGGCGGCAAATCGCTTAAATGGTCAGGGTTTAATCTATAAAATTACGCAACGAGGTTGGGCAAATCAGCAAGTTTTAGAAAAGTATAGTCAGTTCCTGCCAACAGCAACACCCTTTGGTTTGTATTTAAAAACGCAAGGAGTGCTAAATACTGAGCAATTAAACTTATTATTTGCTAGCCAACTACACCAGATTCGACAATTATTTGAAATTCAAAAAGGTGTATTTAAACTTGATAGCAAAGCACCCCTGCTTGGGAAAGAAATGACAGGATTAAGTTTGAAGGCAACAGAAGTTAGCCTGATGGCTTTAAGAATTCTAAAAAACTGGGAAGCCTTGGCTGATGCACTTCCGGATGCTAATTCTGCTATACGTAGTATTAGCCAAAGCAAACCACAAATTCGTCTACATGCTTTGGAATGGCAAGTCTGGGAATTTGCCAATGGTAGTGTTCCTCTCAGCGCGATCGCACATCAACTCCATCAGCCTATAGCTTTAGTTCAGCAAGCAGCTTTTCGGCTGATGTTAGCTTGTTTAATAGAAGAAATTTCTCCAGTGACATCTACCCTAGAACTAAATAATTACCCTCTAGATTTAAAGATGGTAAATTCATCTGGTTTTGGTAAAGAAAAATCTCAAGAACTAGAAAGATCCAAAATAAGTACTTCATTATTGCAAAATTTAGTTGGGTTTTTAAGGAGTAATAATTGATGGAAATCCTACGCATTGTAGTTACTGGCGGCGTAGGCGCAGGCAAAACAAGCTTCATTCGTACTATCAGTGAAATCGAAACGGTAGATACTGATAGAAAAGCAACTGATGAAATTGCACTTTTGAAAGAGAAAACCACAGTTGCATTGGACTTTGGTCGGTTGACAATTGCACCAAATCAATCACTACACCTTTATGGTACGCCCGGACAGATGCGATTTGATTTTATGTGGGACATATTAATTCAAAAAGCCCATGCCTATATTTTGTTGATAGATGCACACCGTCCGGAACAAGTGCGCTATGGTCGGAAAATTCTTCAGTTCATGAAGCATCGAGTTAAAATACCGTATCTAATTGGGCTAACTCATACTGATTGCCCTGATGCTTGGCAGATAGAAGATGTAGCACTGGCTTTGGGACTATCAGAGGAAAGTACCAAACCACCGATGATGTCTGTAAATGCTACTGAGTCTGCTTCCGTAAAAGAAAGTCTAATTGCGTTGGTTGAAGAATTTGCCAGATATTACCAATATTTCACCGAATAACTAGAGTTATCTTGTTTGACAAAAACTCTTATGCTAGTTGTCAAATAAAAAATACGTAGAACTTTAATTTTTATCCTGTTATTCTGAATTTTCCTTGTTACCTTTATTGATTTGTCTCAAGTCTTGGAGTCAGTTTATGACCATATAGGATGTGATGGCCATTACACTGTTATATCTTGCTGTTTAACCACTATGCCTCTGGGCTACCTTCTCAAATTCTTGACTGGGATATTTCAGAAATATCCTGTACCAGAAAAAACATCAAATTTGTCACATACAACACATTTACCAGTACTGCGATTGCGGAAAATACGGCACAATCTTTACCAGTAGTTACGGTAAATTCACAGTTACTAACAACTACTAAGACAACTCAAACATCTGTATTAACAATTGTGGAGGAAAAATTCGTGATTAATGTCTCGATGCTGCAAGACGAACTGCAAAACTTTGTGTCAGGAACCTCAGAGGTTCAAGGTGCAGCTTTAGTCAGTCCGGATGGCTTGGCTTTAGCCTCTGTGTTGCCGGGTGGAATGGATGAAGAACGTACAGCCGCCATGTCTGCATCTATGCTGTCACTGGGCGAACGCATCGGTCGTGAACTGGCTCGCGGCAATGTAGAGCGTATCGTCGTTGAAGGAGAGAAAGGCTATGGGGTGTTAGTTGGCTGTGGTGCCGATGCAGTTTTATTGGTACTCGCTAGTGCGGAAGTCAAACAAGGCTTACTGTTTCTAGAAATTAAGCGCGCTGTTTCTAGAATTTCACCTCTGTTAGCTTGAGTGGAGATAAAAACAGTCTCTACACAGATTTCTGGATCGTTGGTTTTACATATTTTCCCTGTCAAATTCCAATTCAGGCGTATTAAGATTACTCAAGCTTAACCGAAATTTAACGTAAAAATTTCATGAGTTCTCAAAAACTGCCTGACCATAATCTCGATGTTTTGTTTTAGTTCATCTTGTGGAGAAGCTAATTATGATTTTAGACACAGTTGCTTTTATGTCCACGCTGGAAAAGCGTGTGTGCTTGACAGATGAAGACAAAGCCATACTGAAATCTCAAGCAGATTGGGGTTTACAAATTGCTCCAGAGATGGCTGACCACTTTTATGCATACCTGGGACGTGATGCAGAAATGAATGCTATTTTGAATGACGGAAACGGGCGTATACATCGCCTGCGTGAAACCTTTATTCAATGGTTCCACGAAATGTTCACAGGTATGGATGACTGGGGGCAAGCCTACGCCGATCGCCGTTGGAAAATCGGTTTAGTTCACGTCCGCATTGGCATTGGGCCTCAGCATGTTGTTCCAGCAATGGCGACGGTGATTCATCAAGTAGAAAAGCGCCTACAAGTAGATGGTAAAAGCCAAGCTCTCAAAGATGCTCTCAGTCGCATCTGCATGATTGACTTGGCTTTTATTGAGCAAGCTTACGTAGAGGTATCTTCAGATGCTGTTCTTAGAGAAACTGGTTGGACTCAAGGTTTGTTTAGACGCTTAATTGCTACCGGTGCACGCTCTATGTGAACTCCTCCACATCGTACATGCCATTGATTTAAATGATTTGGCGCGTTGAAAAAGACTCCTGTCTGCGTTTAGCAAAAATTGATTACAGGGTGCATTCTCCGCATACCCTGCACTACCACGATTCAAATTCACGCTATTCATGTATCTGAAGTTAAATAACTATAAATCTACTCTGGACTAGATTCGATTTTTATTTTTATTATGGCGTTGCTGAATTTGGGGATGAATTGTCATTGTGTAGACGCTTGGTGCGGCTACTCTACGAGAAGGGCTGCGCCCTGGGAGTGCAGGGTGCGTAACGAAGTGAAGCGTAGACGCGCAGCGGCTCAAGGCAGAGTAGAATCTCGGCAGATGCTTCGTTCCGCGTTGCTGCACTCAGCATGACAAAGCGAAAATCATCCCGCATCTATGCAACGCCTTTATTATTTTTATCTCTTATTAAATTCTAAATAACAACAACAACAACAGCGTAGCTGATATGAAGTTTTATCACTACGTTGTTTTTATATGTATGCAAAATAATTATTTACATCTATAATGTAAACAACGATATGAGGGTAGGTGAGGATGAAAATCCAAAAAGGTATCCTCCCAAACAGTGACCATCCGGTTTGGATGGTGCTGGGTGACGACTATTTGCCTATTGAGCCAATCCAGAAATACCTACATTACTTAGACAGCGTAGGGCGTTCCCCAAACACGATTCAGACTTATGCCCATAACCTCAAACTATTCTGGGAGTTTCTGCGGGATTCAAAGCTAGATTGGCTCGAAATTGATTTGGAGCAGCTATCAAACTTTATTCACTGGTTAAGAAACCCTAATTCTGGCGTGTTGTCTATTGAGCCACAGGTTTCTAAACGCTCCGAAAAGACCATTAATCACTGCCTGACAACTGTTTGTGGGTTCTATGAATTTCAAGAACGTATAGAGGCTACTGCTGGAGTAGATGTTTATCGCTATCAATTACAGCCAGGGCGTAAATATAAACCTTTTTTGCACCACATTAGCAAAGGTAAAGAGGTTAAGACTCGACTATTAAAAATAAAAGAACCAAAGACATTCCCTGGATGCCTAACACCTGAGCAAGTTAACACATTGGTTGAAGCTTGTAATACATTACGCGACAAGTTTTTAATTAGGTTGCTATATGAAACAGGACTAAGAATAGGTGAAGCATTAGGGTTAAGACATGAAGACATGATTACTGGAAAAACTAATGAGATTCATGTAGTACCGAGATTAGATAATATTAACCATGTCAGAGCTAAGTCTGGTGTAGAGCGAACAGTTCACGTTAACAAAGAACTAATGCAATGGTACTCAGCTTATTTAATTGATGAGTACCCAGAAGACATTGATTGTGACTTTGTTTTTGTAGTTATTAAAGCTCCTGCCAAGGGTGAAGTTGGTACACCTTTGGCATACAAAACTGTTGACAGTTTGTTTAGAAGATTATCGAAGAAAACAGGCATTAAAGTAAATCCACATTTATTAAGGCATACTCATGCAACTGAACTAATTAGAGCAGGGTGGGATATGGCTCATGTTCAGAAACGCTTGGGACACACAGATATTCAAACAACCATTAATACCTATGTCCATCTTAAAGACGAAGATTTATTTACAGCTTATCAAAATTATTTAGCTAATAAAAACAGGGAGGATTAAATGGAGTATCAAATAAAACTTAATCATAAAAATGAACAACAGGACTGCTATAAAGTTATATGGACACAAGAGAGGTTTCAAGAGATAGAGACAAGTTTAACTGGATATTGGTCAAAAGATATTTGGGAAGGGGTTGAAAACCCTTTTAAAAATAAAGACAGGACTTCACTTATCTTAAATTTTTCTAATCATTTGTATATTATCAAAACTGAATTAAAGTTTGTTATATATACAAAAATGTCAACTCATGAATGGTCATGGACAACAGTTCATGTGAATAATGTTTTAAAAGATGTAATTGATTTTCTTGGGGACAGCAGGTTAATTGTTGAGGACAAATCAATTATAGAAATGTCTATTGATTATTTGGTTTCCAAGCTAACAGACCATTTTCAAGAGCAAAAAAAGCTATACTCTACGACATCCCGCACTTGTAATAAATATGGAGAACCACAATTTTATAAGAGCAAAGACCAAAGAGTTTATATGTTAACTCATATTTATAAGTTTTTGCAAGATTTCTATGATATTAGAGATGAATATGATAAAGATGCTTGGAATATTAACAAGCTCAGTCCAAAACATAATGGAAGAGAGCGCAATTTAGACTTTTCAGAGTTAAAAGGTTCTTGGCTTTTTAAACCCGTTCGCGCTTACATAAAATATCAATTAGCTATTCATAAGGGAGTCACTGTTTACAATAAGCTAAGATGTCTTCGGATTTTTGGTATTTTTTTAATAAAAAGATATCCAAAAACGACACCAGAGAATTTAGATAGAGAACTAATAGTAGACTATATTAACTATGTTAAACACTTTTTAAATAGTAGCTATATTCATCAGCACCACTGTTTGTCGTATCTCAAAGAATTTCTGGAATTGTGCCAACGACAACAATGGGTTAATCTTCCAAGACAGCAACTCATTTATTTTGATGACTTCCCTAAAAGCAAAAGAAAAATTAATCCCAACTATATTCCAGACGAAGTTGTTAGAGAAATCTACCAACACATAGATAAACTCTCTTATCCCATGTATGGTAGAATGTTTCTTCTTCAAATGCAGATTGGATGCCGTGTAATTGATTTGCGGCATTTAGAATACAATTGTTTAACTCAGGTTAAGGAAGGGCAATATATATTAAAGTATTGGAATTTTAAACAAAGTAAACAACATACTATTCCTGCTAATAGTGATGTTGTCAATTTAATTAGAACTCAACAGAAGCAAGTAAGTGCTGAGTTAGGAGAAGATTACCCTTATCTATTCCCTTCCAGAAGAGTCAAAACAAATAATCAAGTTAAACCCGTTAGCACTAAGGCTTACAGTGAAGCTATTAAAAGGTTAATTTGGAAAAACAACATAAGAGATAACAATGGAAAAAGATGGGTTTTTACATCTCATCAATGTAGGCATACAGTAGCTACTACTTTGATAAATGATGGAGTACCACAACATATTGTTCAAAAATTTCTTGGGCATGAATCTCCTACCATGACTAATGCTTATGCTCATATCTTTGATGACACATTAAGAAAAGAGATAGAAAAATACCACGAATCAAGAGTAATTAATTTTCAAGGAGAAACCGTTGAGTTAGAAGAAAGTATTTTATCTAGTAATGAAGATTTGGAATGGTTCAAGAGAAATGTTCAAGCCAGGGCATTAGAACATGGATATTGTGCTAGACCCAAGGTATTAGGTGATTGTGATATTCCTGGTTTTGATGGTTGTTATAACTGCCCTCATTGGAGAACTAATAAAAACTTCCTGGCTGTTCTAAAAGACACTTTAGAACGTACCAACAATGTTTTAGAAAAAGCCCAGAATTGTGGTTGGCAGCTACAAATTCATAAGAATACGCCTATCAAAGAAAATTTAGAGAAAGTCATTAAGACCTTGGAGGTAGACAATGACTAATAGGAAGATTGAAGCGTTGCAAGAGGCAGCAGCACAGAAAGCTAAGGAATCAGCAGAACGAGTAGAGAAAGCACTTGAGAGGATGACAAAACAAGGTCAAATAATCAGTTTTAAATCTGTTGCTCAATCTGCCAATGTATCGACTGCTTACTTATATAAGCAGGAAGATTTAAGGAATAGAATTGAAACTCTGCGTGACCAGCAGAAACAAAAACCTAAATCTAAACAACCTCCAGTAGCATCAGATAATTCTAAATCAGTAATTATTTCCACTTTAAGGGAAGAAAACAAGAAGTTACGAGCAGAAATAGAAGGACTTCGTAGAGTTAATGAAGGATTAGCTGGTAGGGTTTATCACTTACAAGGTGCTGAGGAGTTAGCAGAAAGACTCAAGTCTGAGAATGCAGAGTTCAAACAACAATTAGAGGAATGCCGCCAACAAGTCCAGCAATTTACAGCAGTACCAGTAGAGAATCCTAAAGTAGCATCATTAGAAAAGAAAAGAGCAGGACGTTCAAATATTAGTGACCAAGTTAAAAAACAACTTGAGTCTTTGGGTATTCAACTTAATTCAACTTTAACTAAAACAATTAAAGCGGCTTCAGAAGAAACTATTTTAGATGCGATAGAGGCGTTAAAAGAATCTCTTAGTGATGGTGATGTTGATAAACCTGGAGGTTGGTTGAAAACAGCTATTGAACAAGGTTGGAAACCCAACGGTAAAATTCAAATTAAATCGGAGCTAGACTTATTTACCGAATGGTATCCAAAAGCCAAGTTGCATAAATTGGTTCAAGCTAGTCAAACTACCAAAGACGGTATCATGATCTACACTAACGATGGCAAGTGGATACCTTTTTCAGAGATGTTAGCTCAGTATCCACTTGAAACGTTGTAGAAAAATTAAACAACGTAAAATATATACTATATAAACGTTGTAGACGCTGTAAACGACATAAGCGGGTTATATCTTATTAAATTTTAAATAACAACAACAACAACAGCGTAGCTGATATTAAGTTTTATCACTACGTTGTTTTTATGTACAAGAACAATAGTAATCTAAGTCTATAACGTAAATAGCGATATTAA